>CAZRLL010000354.1:0-2508 GCA_964600735.1 uncultured archaeon | reverse complement strand
TTTTGCTTGGAAAGAACGATTTAAACAGCAAGAGTACCAGACTCAAACACTTCAGTCAAGAGTAAGTGAGTTAAAAAATCAAATCGATCAATTAACAGAGCAATCCCAAAAACAAGCACTAGAAAACGAAACTTACCAATTAGAACTAAGTAAAACAAAACAAGAATTACTCGAGCATACTAAAATAGCCCAAGAAAGGCAGGATCGACTCACAGAATTGGAAAATTCAATGGAAACTGCTGCTATGTCAAAATTACGACGACAGAATGAAGAATTAAGCCGGGAACTAGACAATTTACAGGGTCAGATGTTAAGAGGAGCAGGTGAGGAAATTGCAGTGAGATTAGCCACTACCCTAACCCCATTGATGTTAAGAGAATTTGATCCGCAAAATTCACGTTATGAGAATGCTTTTGTTCAACTGGTGGAAGCAGTAATTGATGAAGGTGATACCTTTCAAAAAATAATTGGTACCCTTATTAAGTATGGTGGCTCAGGTCCAATATCACAATTGGAAAACGCAATTAACAATCCTGAATTTCCAGTTGCTTTAGAAATGCTAGTTGAGGAAAAAATACTGAAGGTTGTGGAGGACCATATTATGATTGCATCATCCGGAGAATTGGTTGTACCCAAGGAAAAATGGGCTGAGATGGAATTATCAGATGTTTTTGACATGCTCAAAAAAATAATGGAAAATGAGGCGGATTCTGAGGTTTTAAAATCTCTAGACCTGTTCCGTGATACCTTACAGGAAAGAGAGCTCCCAGCTGCTAAAATATTTTTCGAAATCCGGAAGATGTCAGAAGGAATCAAAAAGAAAACAATTTCACGAAAAGAAACCTTTAAACAGATAGATAGCTGGTGGACCCGATTACAGGCAGTTTAAACAAAATTTACACAAGTTATTTATTTTTGTAATCCAAAATTATTATCTTTTACAATTATTTTGTCAAGCTACCAAAGAAATTATTATTAAAAAATTAGAAATCATTGTGTACTCAAAATGAAGGCAATTATACATATTGATGAATTGATCTCGACGGAACTTGATCACAAGGGTGAATTTGTTAAATCAACGGGTTCTGGTAAGGTATTTGTAAAAAATCCTAGTGAACAAACCACCATGTGGGCAATTACCTTGTCTGGTACTCATGGACCTGATATTACCGAATACAAAGAAACGTCAATTCCTCATATCCAACCTGGTAAATTATTCGAAGATAGTTACAACATTAATCTCGAGCCAAAACTATTACTAACAGAGAGAATTGATACTCATTATGTTAGTCAAACCGGGGACGAATTGGTTACCAAAAGAGACACACTTATTAAAAATGTGACCCAGAAGGTTCTATTTGAAATTCAACTAGAAAATAGATACCCTTTTCCTATGAAAGATTTGGTTGTTACTAAGGTATTTGATGAATGTGCACAAGATATTGATGCCATTCCGCCACATCCAGGTATATTTGAGCGGTCCGCAAATACTGCCGTCTGGAAAATAGACCACCTGGGTACAGGTGAGATCGCATTGATCTATTATGTGGTAGAATTACACCCAGAATCAGCAGAAAAGGTAAAAACCGGGATTATAGATATATCCGCCAATGGATCTGGAATGTTTAGCAGTCTAGTACCTAGAATTGATTCCGAATGTGATAATGTTGATTTATCCGTTGATGTAAATGAATCACCCACTCCTGGTATGTGGAACATTACCGTAGCCTATACCAATGCTAGTGAATTTGCTACCTTGTTGGAAACAGTCCAAGTTGAACATCAAGGAGCAAAAATTTTAGA
Source organism: uncultured archaeon (assembly GCA_964600735.1). Lineage (GTDB taxonomy): Archaea > Asgardarchaeota > Heimdallarchaeia > Heimdallarchaeales > Kariarchaeaceae > LC-2. Next base: position 705 of record CAZRLL010000354.1, on the reverse strand, counting down.
ATCTAACGTAAATGAAATTTTCAAGCCAAATCCTGATAATATTGCCTGGTCAAAGGAGGAAACAATACATTCACCTGATTATCCCCAAATTGATAAAAATTTCAAATACCAGGTAGATCAGGAATTAATATCCCAAATTAGCAAAGGTATACATAAAGACACTGATTTCCTAGACGTGGTGGAGGTATTATCAGAAAAGCGCTTTGAACCAGACGAAGTCAACACATATACTAGAACTTCTGTAAGATTTATCGTAGAAGTGACTAACAAAGGAACTGCTGAGATTGGCACATTGAAATTTGAAGAAGTCATCTCACCCTTCTTGCTGGTTAAATCAGTAAGTGCAATGGGGAAAGAGAACTTACAAGTAACGGCCTCCATAGATGGGCAGGAATCTCTGGATGATATTGTTCCAGAAAACCTGAAGGAACCAAGATTATTAAAGATCGATGTTAATTGTGTTAATTACATCTCTGGTGAAACAGTAGTCCTTTCAGTTGATTGCGTTGCAGAAAAACCCAAACCTAATCTAGATTATCACGCAAAATCAACTGTAAAAGCATTTGCCAAGGATCCTACTATCCCTTTTGTTATTGATAGCACCAGCTTTGACAAAGTACCTGAATTACTAGTTTCCTATAAAAAACGATCATTCAAATTCAGCGCAAATTACAAAGCCATATCTGATATCGAATATGAAATATC
>CAZRLL010000353.1:0-2518 GCA_964600735.1 uncultured archaeon | reverse complement strand
CACGTCCGATGCACTGGGCGTACAACGCACGGCTCTGCGTCGGCCTGGCCATCACCACGCACGAGACCGGCGGACAGTCCCATCCTTCGGTGAGCAGGTCACAGTTGGCCAACACGTCGATGCGGCCTGTTTCGAGACGTTCGAGCTGGCCCTTGCGTTCGTCGGTGGGCGTCTTGCCGTGAATCGCAGCGGCTCGGACACCCGCATCGGTGAACGCTTCGGCCAGGTCGTGGGCATGCTGGACGTCCACGGCGAACACCACCGTCGGCCGGCCCGCCGCACGAGCTTGCCACGCTTCGGCGACGCGATGGTTTCGCCCGGGTGTGTTGATCACGTCGGCCAGCTCGTTGACCGCGAAGTCGCCATGACGCGTGCGGACACCACCAAGATCGGTGCCGGTTGCGATGGACCACTGCCTGGGCCGAACGAGATAGCCGTCGGTGATGGCCTGTTTGAGTGGATAGCTGAACACCGGCTCGGGACCGAAGATGTCCGCCAGACCCTTACCGTCGCCGCGGTCGGGCGTGGCCGTGACGCCGAGCAGCAGCCGCGGTCGGAAGTGATCGATCACCCGCCGGTACGTTGCCGCCAGTGCGTGATGGGCCTCGTCGATGACGATCAAGCCGAACCGGCCGGGTGGGATCGGTTTGAGCCGGCGGCACAGACTCTGGATGCTCGCCACCACGAACGGCTTACCCCACCCGTTCAACTCCGCTTTGACCTTCCCGATGGCGGCCGGATCGATGCCCGCAGCAATAGCCTTGGCGGCGGCTTGGTCGAGCAGCTCGTCGCGATGGGCGACTACGAGCACCGGGCGACGGGCCTGGGCAGCCAGGTGGACGAACACGACCGTCTTGCCGGTGCCGGTGGGCAGGGTGACGAGCTGGCGTTTCTGGCCCGCGGCGAGGGCGTCGAGGATGGCCCGGGCGGCGTCGTGCTGGTAGGGACGCAATGTAATCACAAGCCCAACTCCTGCGATGTCGAGCCTTCCAAGTCCACAATCGATCCATAGCTCGGATGCCACCGGAATTGGAGTCCGCTCCCGTCGTCGGCCCCACGCGAGAATCGGGTTTTCAATGGGTACAACGAAACGAGCCCGGACGGTTGCTCGCCGATGCCGCATGGTGCTTGCTCCGAATCGACAAGCCAGACGGTCGTCGCGTCGTAAACCAACCGACCCGCCCCAGCGACGTCGTCGAGCGTTGTCGCCTTTTCCTGTGCGGCCCTGTAGTTGCCCGACTTCCGGAGCGATGCCACGACCAGCAATGCAAGGTCGTGCCGGCGGGCGATCCGCCGCAAGGCGGTGCTGTTCAACAGGTCTGTCGCGAAGTCGCTTCCGTCGCTGTCGAGCGGTGCGAGCAAACCCAAATAATCCACCACGATAAGTTGCCAACCGAATTCCTTGACACCTTCCGCTACGATCCCGGCGAGCTTGTCGCGGTCGAGACCGCCCTGCCATCGATCGTCGTCGAGGATTACGAGAGGTGCATCCGAAAGTCGCCCACGCACATCGGAAACCTTCTCGGCAATTTGCTCGGTGACATCGCCACTGTCGAGCCATGACCGCGGGACGCTGGCCAATTGAGCCATGACCAGACGGCCGACTTCATGTCGGCTGAGTTCCAGTGAGAAAATCGCCGCGGGGACTTTGCCGGTCGCTACGTTGACGGCGATCTGCACCGCGGTCTGCGTCTTCGCACGGCCCGGTTTGCCTGCGAGCAAGTGCACGGCCGAGGTTCTGAACCCGCCGTGCGTCAGATCGTCGAATCGCTGTAGCCCCGTCGCGATGTGCGTGACCGGCCGCCAGGTAATGGGCGACTCCCACACGCCGGCGAGGGTGTACTTGTGCCACGGAGCCGCGAGCTGGTAGCGATGGTCCAGCGTTGCCGCGACCGCTTCAGCATCGCGTGCGTTCTCGATCCGTTCGCGAACGATGAAATCACCGATGTCGTTGAGGCCGGGCTTGGTGTTGAGGCCGAGGTCCACAACCCGCACGTCGATCCCGGCTTCGGTGAGTTGGTGGACGATCTTGTCCCGCCACCCTCGGCCGGTGTCATCGTCGTCATGCACGGCCGCAACCGGTCGGCCATGGAGCAGCTCGATCGCCTGAGCCGGCAAGCCGTTTTTGATGTCTTCGCCGGACGTGATGCCGATCGCCGGGCGGCCGACACCGAGCACGGCCAGAGCCTTCAGTTCGCCTGGGCACACCCACACGGGCCCGTCCGGCGATAGGTCGGCCGGCCAGACGTTGTCGCGACGTACACCTTTCTTGGGGGCCCACCACGACTTCGAGTCCTGGCCATCGGCCCGATGCGATTTCAAGCCGATGAACCGGTCCGTCGCGTGGTGGATCGGCAGCGTCCAGAACCGAGCACCCGGCTTGCCCGTGATCCCGAGACCGAACCGCTTTGCGGTGTTGGCGTCGATGCCCCGCGTTCGCCAGAGTTGCTCGAGTGCGGCCGAGTCGGCCATCAGCCGGGCCGCGGCGGCCCTTCCCTGGCGTTCGGCGGCCGCCAAG
>CAZRLL010000352.1:0-2558 GCA_964600735.1 uncultured archaeon | reverse complement strand
TTTCTTTTTCAACCTAAAATTTAACGTATCATAATCACAATTGATAATTGATCTTTTTGATTTTCTATATTTCACACCACATAATCGATTTTTTCCCAATACTGGGAGTATACTAAATTCATCAATTGCCTCTGAAGACAAATTAATTACTATTTTTTGCCATTCTCTTAATATGGGATCCATTTGGGTAATAGTTTTAACAAATACCAAAATTTTCTGTACTGGTTTTTTTCGGCTCAGGAGTGAAGTGAGTGAAGCAATAGTTTTTCCAGAACCGGTGGCAGCTTCGATCAATATCGCTTTTCGTTCAGATAATGATGTAATTTCTGTCATTATCTTCTCTTGTGATGGTCTAAATTCTTGGTAAGGAAAGAGGTCGAATCCATTTTCATTATTACCCATAATATCTACATCATAGGTCGAATCAGTCGAATTCACCAATTAATATCCCCGATCAAATGATTTTATTATTGTCTGATACATGTCAAAACAATTCAACATGAGACCATCTACTTGGGGTGGTGGTTTAAAATTGAATAAATTTTGTGCATAGGAATAATTAATGCTTTTATCTGCAAATACAAAATCACTGAGTTTCATCCAAGTGTTCAATCCTCCTAGATTTTGAAGGTGAAAACATGCTTGATTCATGAATATATACTTCGATACACTATCGAGAAATAGTTCCAAACCAGATGTTAAATGCGTAAAACTAAAGAAAAGCCATTGATCGGGCATGATCCCCTGATTTTTCAAGACCAAGAAATAAATAGTAATTGCCAATTTTTGCTTGTTAGTTAACGAGGACAAATTTATGATTATAACCTCACCGGGATCTTTATCTAGAATTTCAGATAATCTAATACTAAGATCTGATTGTTCACCATTAAAGGATTCTAATTGAAAAATCTCATTATATTTAGCAATCACCTCACTTGAGATATCCTCCTCAAATTCCCTATAAGCAACCTCTTTAAGCAACTCCTGCAACTTCATCTGAACAATAAAATCTTTACCCTCAAATAATTTTCGTTCTTCAATATAATCTACAATTTTAGAAGACACTTTCAGCCCGGATTGCTGGATTTGCTCGTCTTGGGGTAAAATCAATTCCCATAATTTTAGAATGAGGGATAAAATATGGATATTATCAATTCCATACTCCAGAAATGGTAACTCTAATGTAGATATGTCAATTTCCTTCCCAGCATATTTACCTCTGATTGAATACATATTACCCTCGAGAAATTCAATTAAACCATCATCATCTGTAATGACAATACTTTTTGTGCAAAATGGAAGTCCAATTAGTTTCAAAAGATGTGATTTATTACCCAATAGTAACATATTTTCCGGTTTATCAACCCAAACAGGCTGATCAAACACATCAATACCAACGAAATATTCCCCTTCTGTATTGGCTAAAGATAAAATTTGGCTGGTTTCTTTAGAAATTTCCTGAAGAATTTCATTTAATTCATAAGAATTTAATTCAAATGTACTTAATGGATGATAAAATGAAATTACTTCAGGATTGGGAGTAACTTCACCCTTTTTATTAATCGAAAATATTGTCTTCATTTTATCCACGCTTAGATTACCTATGGGGAATCTGGAAAACTTATCGTCCTCCAGTTCTAATCTCTCGATGGTGGAGAAAAATGGACTCTCAAAATCGTATTCATCAAGATCTTCATCAAATTCATCAGCCTTTATTAATTGTACAGAATAAACAAACAACACGATATTATGATAGTCACTTTCTGAACCTGAAATCATTTGCCAGGATAATTTAACATTAGATTTTACCTGAATTTTTGCAATAAATTCAGCAATTTTTGCAGTAATTTCTTCTCGATAAGGAGAGGGATCTATCATTCCATCTGATTTTATATCCAGCGACTGGATAAATTTAAATGACGGATGGATATCCTGTATCAGTTTATTTGCATCCACCATACCCAACTGTACCAGGTATATTTTATTCTGATAATCAAATTTACCAGTAAATTTTGACATTGGTTTTTTCAAAATGAAATCAACAAGAAAATCATTAAATGATTGCTCTGGATTAGATTTAACACCAAAGTCTGTGAAGGTGAGATAACACAATAAACCAGGAAATATCAACGCCGCAACCATGCCATTTTCAGTGAGTAACTTAGGAGAGGAAAATGTAAATGCAAGCATCAGAAAAAAATAATAGTATTCCACTTGACGAATTGCATCGTTTCGATCATTTTCATTTTTCTTGCATAATATAGATATTACTAGCAAATACAATAGTTGAGTTAAAAGAAAAGTAACATTAGCATTCATTATTCATCAACTTCAGGAATTAATACCTCTACACCGGTATTATCAAAAATATAGGTTGTTACTCTTTTTGTATAAATCGTGTCGTCCATTACTTTTGGGGTTGGACGTGCAAGTCTAGTTTTATTATATTCTACTTGTGATGTTTCTCTTTTTGAATTCAAAAAATAAAATATAACTATGATTCCGATTGTTAATTCTAGATACATTGAAATTAATAACTAGACAAATTATATTTAAGT
>CAZRLL010000351.1:0-2560 GCA_964600735.1 uncultured archaeon | reverse complement strand
CGCCTGCTGGACGAGGTGGGCTACCGCGCCGGCAGTTGGAAGCGTTTCCGGCGGGCTGTGCATGCTGTCCTCCTTCATTGCCGAGCCCGGCGTGATCCACCAGGTGACCCCCTTCGAATACATCAAGTTCGGGGAGGCATCCGGCGAGGCGAGCGAACGTGGCAAGACCATCAAGGCAACCATGAAGGCCGCGGAGACCAACGCGGAGCTGTCGGCTGACATTACGGTGGAGCTGTGGAACAAGTTCCTTTTCCTAACTGCGGCGGCAGGATTATGCGCGGTGAGCCGCTCCCCTTTAGGCCTCGTGCGAACCGACCCCGACCTGCGGGCGATGTTGGCCGGACAGATCGGAGAGACCGAGGCGCTGGGCCGGGCCAAAGGCGTGAACCTCCCCCCGGACATAGCCGAACAACTCCTGGCTCAGCTCGATGGAAACCCTGCGGAAGCAAAGCCCTCCATGCTCAGGGACCTGGAAGCAGGCAGGCCTCTGGAACTGGAGGTGCTCCAGGGCACTCTCATCAAGATGGGCGCCGAACTGGGCATCGAAACCCCCGTGGCCCGCTTCATCTACGCCGCCCTCAAGCTCCATGTCGACGGCGCACAGGCCGGGTAAGGAACCTTGCCTCTGGGCGCCTGAGGTATCACCCCTCCCGACGAGGCCCTTCCTTGTTTCGGGCTTTTACCCCAATCACCCGCCCTCCCGTGGCACCTCCACCCAGCCGCGGGGGCAAGATGCCCAAAGGGGGGTGCCAGGGGGTGCGATATGGGGCCCCATCGCAGGGACGGATGGCCACCTCAGCTTGGCCACTCCAAACTTTTTTTAACAGGCTGACGTCAGCCGTTCTGGGCTGGCATGCCATCCCTCAAGCCCGCCCCTGGATCGGCCCTAAGGGGGAGGTGGAAACTTGCAAACCCGGCTCCATCCGCTCCTGCCTAGCCCGCTCGCCGGGCCAGCGGATTCGCTTCCAGCTTTAGCGTGGGAGTAACGATCCAGGTGGACAGAAAGTCCAGGGCGCGGGAGACGAAGACCGCGGCCACCAGGAACCAGGTGAAGGGATCGCTGGGGGAGGGGAGGGTGAACATGGCGCAAGGTTAGCTGGGAGAGGCACGTCATTGCTTGATTGCACGCATGAGCTCAGCAACCACGTGCTCCAGACCGTCGCCTGAGGATACTGCAATCCTGTCCGATAACAAAGGAGAGTACTTTCGAATTTCTTCAGCCGTGATTCTATGCCACACCGGCAGTATGACTTTAACTCCAGCGATTTCGCGGGCGACGAGGCCGTCCAACTCTTTCTGAGGCCACTCCTTACCCACGAATGATGGGCTTATCACTACAACACCGAAACGAGAGCTAGCCAGCCCGTGGTCGATTGAACGGCGTAGGCTGTCTCCGACCGTCAGCGTGAACTCGTCGAACCAGACCCGAAGTCCAAGTTCAATCAATCTTTCTGCTAGCGGTCGAGCAATTACTTCCTTGTCTTCGTTTGCATGACTGATGAAAACATCCCACTCCGGCACTGACGAGACTTCAATTTCCTCCTTAACTTTTTTCTTCAGGGGCTCATCTTCTTTCAAATTATTAGTCTCATGCTGGTTCCAACCAGCAGGTGTTAGGTAGGCGGACTCGTAATCTTCTGAGCGACTAACCAGTCCTTGTGTGGAGAGATAATCCAGAAGTCGAATGACCCGATCATCATCCACGGCGCCGATGGTTGCAGCAAGGGAATTGTCATGAGGCAAGGTCACATGACCAAGGTGGTCATCACCAACCTGGGCTACAAGCCAACGTAGAAGATTTCGACATTGCTGCTGTATGTCCGGTAGACGTTCTCCAATTAAGTCGTCCAGATTGGCGCTAGTTATGCTCAATAAATGTTCATCATTGGATTGTAGCCGGATAGCATGACTGAGGCGAGCATATGCCAGGGGATCTTTCTCTAGTCTCGATTGCAGCATTGCCGTAGCGGTCCGAGTAATTATGAAGGGGCCACAACGAACACAACGGAATTGCTGCTGTTCTCCGTAGTCTTCGTCACGACCTCGGTCAGCTTGACTGCTGCATACTGGGCAACTCACTCTAGATTTCCTGGTGTTTTTAAAGATTCACCTAAGCCTGATGCCTACCAATGAGGTGGATAGAGAGCATAGCATCCAACTGAATACCGTTCATCAACAATGAATTAGGCGATAGAACCAGCATGTTGCCTGTGCGATTGTGGATCGCTACGATTCCTTACTCCAGATGTACATCTGGCAAACCTGCTCGCGAGATGCCCATGCTGAGCCGATTGACAGTGCTGCTCAAGGAAATCTGCCTGATCATGCTGCTCCTATCCGCTATAGGCGGAACCTCCACCGCTGAGGTTCGCACGTTTCGCAAGGAAATCTACCAGGAGATGGGCGTTGCCATGTCCAAGGATGATGCGAGAATCGTTGCAATCGCACGCGCAAAACGTGAGGCACTTGAGGAGGCAGGCAGTTACCTTGAGACTTTTAGCGTCGTCCGGAATGCTGCGTTGCCATGGGACCCGTCCAGGCCCGATCCTCCCTGATCCCC
>CAZRLL010000350.1:0-2565 GCA_964600735.1 uncultured archaeon | reverse complement strand
TATAAGGAGGGAACCCATGAGCTTTACGAAATTGCTTTCACGGTGGATGATTTTGAGGAAGAATTCATGTTTGCCACAACTAGGCCCGAGTTGATTCCTGCTGTTAGAGTGATTGTGTATCATCCAACTGATAAACGATATCAGAAATTAGAGGGGAAAACTGCACATATACCGTTGTGGGATATAAAAGTACCAATTCTAGCTCACCACTCTGCAGATCCCAATTTTGGCACAGGTATAATGCAAATTTGCTCGTTTGGTGATACAACCGATGTTAGGACATTACGAGAACTAAACATGAGTCCAGTGTATGCTATTGATTTATACAGCAGGTTGACCGACGTTACGGGTAAGTATGTGGGAATGAAGATCAAGGAGGGTAGAACGGATATTGTTAAAGATTTATATAAAATAAATGCCATTAAATCGAGTAAATCGGTACCCCATAGATACCCCACCTCAGAACGGTCAGGGGTACCAATCGAATTTATTGGAATGAATGAATATTATCTCAAACAGGAAAATGTTCTTGATGAGTTAAAAAAATACGCGCAAGAACTAGAATTTCATCCTGAATTCATGAGACAGGTTTGGACAGATTGGTTGGATAGGATATCAATGGATTGGCCAATTTCGAGAAGAAGGTACTACGGTACAGAAGTGCCTGTGTGGTATTGTATGAAATGTAACCACCCTCAAGTACCAGAACCTGGTCCTTATTATCAGCCTTGGAAAGATGATCCCCCCTTTAATCAGTGTGAGAAGTGTTCCCATGATAAATTCAAAGGTGACATCCGTACTTTCGATACTTGGATGGATTCTTCGATCTCACCACTCTATATCTCGAAATATCCTAATAACCAAGAAGAAAAAGAACTACTTGAAGAAGTATTAACTCGTGATTACATAGCGGATATTAGACCTCAAGGAAAGGATATTGTTCGAACTTGGCTTCACTATACTATGCTTAGAATTCACCATCTATATGGAAAAAGTGCATTTAAACATGCCTGGGTATCTGGTCATGTGGTGTTAGAAAGTGGTGAAAAAATGTCTAAAAGGGGTAAAAAAGGCACTCAACCAGAACCGATTGTAGAAAAATATGGAGGTGATGCTTTAAGATGGTTTGCTGCCATGGAAGCATCTCATGGATCCGATATTCGCTTTTCTGAGGCCCGATTAAGAGGAGGAGCTAAATTTTTGAATAAATTATACAATATAGCCAGATTTATCTCCTCTTTTGAGCGACCAAAAAATGCAAAAATTTCCCAATCCACTGATAAATGGATATTAGGAGAATTATCCAAGCTTTCAGAAGTAGTATTTGAAGGGTATGATAATTTTGACCCACATCCTGCCGCAAGGTCTATTAAACATTTTACACAGGAATTATTCGCTTCAAACTATATTGAACTAGTTAAAAATCGTGTTTACAATAGGGATAATGATTTCTCTAATGAGGAAGGTGAAAGTGCAATAGAAACTTTATATCAGTGTCTTGATGGGATATTGAAATTCCTTGCACCAATTGTTCCCTTTATTACGGATTACATCTACAGGAAATTGTTTGGTAAAAGCATCCATACAGAAAAATTTCCAGATTTCAGTGATTTTGAAAAATCAAGCGAGGAGATTGGCAATACTTTAATTGCCTTCAATGGGGCGATATGGGGCTTCAAACGGGATAATGGTATCTCACTTAGAAACGGAATAAATGCAGTGACTATTCCTGACAATATAAACCAATTCTCAAGAGATTTGGGGGCAATGCATAAAATTGGTTCATTTAAGATCTCTGAAGAAGTAAAAGGTAAATCTATTGAGTTGGACCTTAACACCTCAATAACTATTGAATTGTAAAAAGCATAATCCACTGATATTCTATCTAGATCGGTTTTTCATTAAAACCGTTCCGTCTCAAATATATTTGTTTTCTCGAGAATAAAACCCCATTTTATATTTAATTTTAGAAATGAACAAAAAATACAATTAAAAATCCACCATAATTCTCAATTTCATGGAACTCAAAGAGAAACTAGTTTCTTGGATTGATGAAAATAATCAAAGAATCATTGAGTTAAGCGATAAAATATGGGATCTTGCTGAAACAGGATTACAGGAACACAAATCAGCTGAATATTTGGTAGCTGCCATGAAATCTGAAGATTTTGAAGTAGAATCAGGCGTAGCGGATATGTCTACTGCATTCATTGCAAGTTATGGATCTGAGAAACCAGTAATCGCAATTCTGGGCGAATATGATGCCCTGCCGGGTTTAAGTCAAGAACCGGTTCCTTTTCGAAAACCAGTGAAAGAGGGAGCTAATGGACAGGGATGTGGGCATAATTTACTTGGTGTAGCTGGTATTGCAGCCGTATTTGCTCTGAAGAAGGAGATCGACGCTGGAAATCTTAAAGGAACTGTGAAATATTATGGTTGCCCTGCTGAAGAGTCTTACAACGCCAAAGGATGGCTTGTTGTCAATGGCTACTTCGATGATGTGGATATCGGATTAACCTGGCATCCCATGGAACTGAATGCGGCTTGGAATTTTTCAACTCTTGC
>CAZRLL010000349.1:0-2632 GCA_964600735.1 uncultured archaeon | reverse complement strand
CATCTACGGCGGCCGCCAGGATGGGTCCGCCCTGGTCAGGTACTTCAGCATTGGCAGCTACGGCTACGCCACGCTCCGCACGAAGCTGCTGGCGCGAGTGCTCGAGCTGTATGACGGCGACGTCAGCCGTTACGGAGACTTCAACATCCTGGGCTATTGGAGCTAGCAGGCTGTGAGAGCGACGAAGAGGCCATCAAACGGGAGCCTTCCGGGGGAGAGTAGCGCCCTTCCTGGGAAGGCTCCCGTTTGCTGCCCTCGGGCTTGCACATGTCGGATCACTCAGTGTGGGGAGCCCCTGTAAGGTGGAAGTCTAGACGCGCCGACCTACTCGAGCGAAAAAGTGAGTGAGGGCATCTGGGGAAGGGGCGCCTTACACCCCCCCCCTCTTTCCGTTTATCTCCCGAGTGGGGGGCTTACTATCCCAAGGATAGTGCGCCAGGGGGTCAGCTCTGCTAACCCGCCCTCCCGTAGGCTCGAATCGGGTCCACCTGCCGTTATGTCAAGGTTTTTTTGCTTTTTTCGATCGAGATTTGACAACAGCTCCGGACCCGTCCTATCCTGTCCATATGCTGTCCTGGTTGAAAAAGCTTCTCCCCCAAGGGGTGCCCCAGTATAGCGACAGCTGGGGCACCCCTGACGAGATCTTGCTCTTGTCCAGGATGGATGAGCTGGAGCAGCGGCTGAAGGCCTGCGAGCGACAGACGGAAACGACGCGCAAGAAGGTCTACCGCCTTCCGGCGGACGAGCCGGAGGTGCCGGCACTTCCGGAGCCAGCCGCGCCGACCTGGCCGAGTCCCTATGATCAGCAGAAGGCGAAGGGATGACTCACATACCGGGCCACCTGGCGGGGGAGTCGATCGCCGAGATGACGGCGCGCTACGCGGCCGTCGGCCGGAAGCTGCCCTCTCACTACGACGAGACTGTAGCCGGGCAGGTCACAGTCAGCGTGCCGGCCACCGGCCAGCAGTTCGGCACGTTCCTCGAGCCGGAGGGCCTTCACCGTGTATTCGACCCCGTATCGAGGCAGCCTGTTTCCCTCCAGCTCTCCGCGGCCGTCAATGCGACGGCTCCACCGGGAGCGATTTCCCCTGCTTCCATGGGAGTCATCGGGGCCGTCGGAGAGCTGCTCGAGGGGGATATCGCCGGTGCCGCCGGGGCAGCTGCTGTCCCCGCGTTGATCAGCGGCATCGGCGCCGCGATCCCTGCCCTGGCCGGCGTCGCTACGGTGGCCCTGGCCGGCTGGGGCATCTACGAGCTGGCCAGCGCTGTGTTCGGTGGCGGAGAGGGATTCCCAGGCGTTCCCGGCGCCGCGGCAGCTGCCGGCGCGCTGACCGCCGGCACACAGGAGGGTAGTGGCATGACAATGACACCGTTCGGAGGCCAATTCGGCATTCGCGGACCGGGCGTACCGGAGCCGGCGCCAGGGACCGTTGCCAAACAGTGGTCGGTCGTGGTCCACTCGAGGGAGCATGGCACCTTCCGGATCTTCTACTTCCGGATGTTCACCGGGGAGATCCTGATGTACAACCCGGCCAAGCGCGAGTGGAAGAAGTGGCGGCCGAAGAAGCCCCTGGCCGTCATGTACCGCGGCAAGACGACACTCAGCCAGGCGATCAAGGTCCAGTCGTACCTCGACAAGATGTGGCGGAAGGTGGCCAAGAAGACGAAAGCTATCAAGATGGCCTAGGAGGCAGGCATGTTCATACCACAGTCAGTACGGATCATCCAGGCCATCAGGGCGATGGTGGCCGCCCCGCAACTGGGGACCTTCACCCTGGTTGGCGCTAGTGGCCAGCACTACACCAAGGACGTCTACATCAGCGACGTCGTTGGCGGACTCGTCCGTTTCAGCGCCGGCGGCCTGGCGGGCGCAACGACCCTGGATCACTGGACCCCTCCGGAGCCGGTCCGCCTGGTGGACTTCTCGATCCTGGTGGGCCTGACGGACACCGAGGCGCTGCAGATCACCAGGGCCGGCAACCCGACTGGGGACGTCCTGAGGTACGCCAACCACCTCAACACCCTCAACAGCCGGCCGATCCCCAACATCCCCTTTGGCGTCGGCATGGAAATGGGGGCCAACCAGCTCTAGGAGCTCGAGCGATACTGTACACATTTTTGATGGACTGGGGGAACCGGATGGACAACTCGATCCCGATCGGGATCACGAACACGGTCGTCGTGGAAACGAACCCGCTCCGGCAGCGGATCATCCTGGCCAACTACTCCAACGAGCTGATCTGGATCTCCCAGAGCGGCCTGGCCAGGGCGGACTACGGGATCCCGATCGGGCCGAGCGGCGGGTCCTACGAGGACGAACCGGACGCCACCGGCTACATGTGGCGCGGTCCCTACTTTGCGATCTGCGCCACCGGCGGCAAGATCCTGTCGGTGACGGAGCATAACCGTGTTACGTAACCCGGATCCGCCAGCTCTGACCTTCACGGAGCTGGCCGGCGGCGAGAACTACCAGGTGGCGGCCGCCACCACCTGGGAGGACTGGGACGTCGCGGCGATCGTCCCGGCCGGGACCCAGGAAGTCTTGCTCGGGATCCTCAACAACACCAACGTCTCCCACATCTACGGCGGCCGCCAGGATGGGTCCGCCCTGGTCAGGTACTTCAGCATTGGC
>CAZRLL010000348.1:1886-2634 GCA_964600735.1 uncultured archaeon | reverse complement strand
GTGTTTGATCACTTCCTGACCACGTGATTGAGTTCCCTTTATTTCCATATTCATAAGTAATATCGAGTGGATTGGTGATAAAAGGTTTGAGAATATCTACTACAGTGATAAATACGGTATCATATGCTGAATTACCCTGCATATCGGTTACTACAATTGTTATATTGTTTGATCCAAAGGATAAATTATCAACATTCACAGAAATAATAGTATCTGGAATTTGTATATTCCATTTATCGCCAAGTATTTTGACACCATTTTCATAAATTGAATAATTTCCAGGATTTATATCAGACACGTTCCAATTTATAATATTGTTATCCTTACCATATTCATATGTGAAATCATCCACTGGTGTTATTGCTGGTTTAGTAGTATCATTATATTTACATAAAGTATCCGGATAAATTAAATACGAACCCCAATAAAATTCTTCTTTGGTAACTGCGTTCATTAAGTAGAAATAGAAGTAATAATAACCATATTCATATGCAGGTATTAATGAAGTAAAATTATACCAACCAGGTGCTGACAAATTAATTTTACCGGAGCTTATTCTGCTACTTCTATCCTGTTCAAACGTTGTTACATTATACTGTGTTATTTTTTCGGTATAAATAAATTCATAGACTCCTTTTTTATCAGCCTTTAAACCAATATCCACATTTAATGTATCGAGACATGAATCATTATCAAGATCAATTTCATTATGTTCTATATAGAAAGATATTGGAGATACATCATGGAG
>CAZRLL010000348.1:0-1876 GCA_964600735.1 uncultured archaeon | reverse complement strand
GGGATTATACGGATCAGATTGTCTTTTATGAATTATATTTCCGTCAAGTAGTATACTAATATTAAAATGGTACATTCCAGTTTCTTTGACCGTATAATGATATTCAGGGATATAATCATAAGTCGTTGCAGTCAAGTCAAATAATGTAGTATTTGAATAGGTATCAACTAATTGGAAATTATTAATTGTTTCATTAAAGTAATACATATCCACGACTATACCTATGTAAATTGAGACGTCCGGTCCAAGATAAACCCAGCCTAAACCAAAGGGATCTAAGAAGTATAACAGGCCATCGAAGGATACAGAATCACTGATATTGCCACCATCTGTGCTCTCAGGATATGCGCTGTATGAATAAATAATAGGATAAATATTGGAGTGGGCTTTTGCAATAAAATTGTGACTCTCATGTATCAATTTAACCTCCTTATTTTTGCCATAAAGAGTGAATTCTATGGTGAAATTCCCATCATAATCTGCAGTCCAGTATTCATAGATTTGGTTTAGAAATCTCTCTTGTGCAATATCATAATCCAAGAATTGACCAGTATTCCCAAATACATTCAATATAATATCGTAAACGTCTTTATATGACTTAGTCGTAGCGTTCCACTCTTTTATGTTTATAAAATAAAACAATTCAGGGGTATAAATAAAGGTATCAATAAACAATGATGAATTGATCTTAAAATCTACCTCTAATTCAAATGTGTCATCCGATCCATCGTTATCCCAATCACTCTTCACTCCTGAAAATGTGTATTGTACATCAATTGCGTGACTATCTAGCCAAATTGTTTCATGATTAAATACGCTACTATTGGAATAAATCTCCTTGATGTCCAATTTAAATAAATAATCTCCATCTAATGGGGCATGCCAGACAAATTGATTCATAAATAACTGGAGACCTGGCATATCGGTACCAAACGGCCCTATTAACTGGTAATACAACCATTCTTTAGTCACGATCGTAGTATAATGCTGCCAATTATCCAAGGATGTTGCTCTGTAAAATATTTCATGTTGTAAAAAGTAAGTTGATTGAATATTAATTAATGTCCAATTTTCAATGACATTTTTGTTATCAACACCGATAATTGATTCAAAAGTATCCGGAAAACCATTCATATCCTGATCATGGATATTTGAATTCTTATAAAAATCAAAAAATGTTTTTAAATTATTTGGATAGACAGTTTTGCTATCTATAAGGGTGGATGGCATCGGTGTGCCAAAGAAATCAATTGTATCATAAATCTCAAATTCAAAACTGTATGATCCGTTTGCTTCAGAGTGAAAATAAAATGACTGACTTTTCCAAACCCCCCCCTCATATGAAATAATAAAAGAATCACTATGCCAATTTGAAAAATTAAAATAATCCATGACAACTGAATAAGCATTTAGGGTTTGATTCCATATACCTATATTAAATTCGTAAGCAATGTCAAAGGTTCCAATCAAATTAATTATTGATGTGACATTAAACTCGATGGTATCATTAAAACCATCAAGATTGTAATCTATTTTGGTATATTGTATGTCCCAAACTATATCACTAATGGCAACACTTTGAATCAAATTAGTAGGAGTGGGTTTTTGTGAATTTTTTTGTAAGTCGTCTTCAATTGGACCTTCCTTTTCACTATCTATAATATCTTCCTTGCTTGTTTTTGAATTAGTCGGCTCTACGATTATATCCTTTTCATCAGATACATCCAATGTGTAATTTAGTAATATAGTAGGGTTAAAGATGGTTCCGATAATCAATGTAAATGCAATAACAGACAATAATACGATTTTTCTCATGAATTACATTTTCATTATCATTTTTTAAGTCATAGTACAACTTCGGTATACTTTGAACAAA
>CAZRLL010000347.1:0-2653 GCA_964600735.1 uncultured archaeon | reverse complement strand
ACTTTTCCAACCATGATACTCTTTGTTATTAGACAATATTGGTCTCGGGTTTGATCTCAATTTTATTAATAATTTCTTAAAAACAATTTAAATCTAAATATTTTTAGAGATTGTCCTCGATTGAGGGTATTAAATGGAGTTGATAATCGATAATAATTTAATTTTGCTATGTTATATAATTCAGGATCCAACATTTTTTCCTCTGGGATGTTTCTGTAATTATCACATTGGGCCGAGGAGT
Organism: uncultured archaeon; assembly: GCA_964600735.1. Classification (GTDB taxonomy): domain Archaea; phylum Asgardarchaeota; class Heimdallarchaeia; order Heimdallarchaeales; family Kariarchaeaceae; genus LC-2. Next base: position 2,412 of record CAZRLL010000347.1, on the reverse strand, counting down.
ATTTGACGAAATTATCGAATTCACCAAAATATGAGCTATCACCCTTCAATGTATGGAATACACGGAATATTTCCGAATAAGCATGTTTATTTTCTCCTTTGGGATTGTGGATTTCCTTTAGTGCATCCTGATAAGTCACCATTAATTCCCCAAATTCAAGCATAAAAACTTCGAGTAATTCATTTTTTAAATTCTCATCATCCGCAAGGACTTGATTATTTTCGATCTCAGTCTTTGTAGATTCCAAGAAATCCCTCTCAATTTATCAAATGGAATAAAGTACTTAAAACTACTCTAATAAATTGATTGTTATTATTGTAAATATTATTCAATTAATGAGGCTCAGGCCAAAAGCTGCCTAAATATCGACATTATAGTTGATTAGACCTTCAGGGTGGTACATGTTCTTCATCGCCTCACAATCCACTAATTAAATTAGAACATATTATTATTACATTTTAATTCTAGAAAATTCACAATTTCATAACTAATTGGGAGCGCAAATCAATAAGAATTTACTTTTAAAATGAAATTCTTTGATCCTCATACTAAAATATGATAATTGGGGAGCAGATTTGTATTGGATTTGTTAAAACCGTCTTTTGATACAGAAAATATTCTGCAGAGATTAAAAGATATCATATCCGGTGAAGTCCATAATGATGATTTATCGAGGTTACTATGGTCCACTGATGCCTCCATGTATCAGGTATTACCCAGTGTAATAGTGATTCCAAAAAATGTTGATGATGTGATAAATACTGTAAAATTTTGTTGGAAATATAATATCCCAATCCATCCCAGAGGAGCTGGTTCTGGTCTTGGAGGAGCTTCGATAGGTGAAGGTATCGTAATTGACTTTACAAAATATATGAACAATATTTTAGGTATCAACTCAAACAGTAAAAATTTTACAGTCCAACCTGGTTGTCGATTAAGTAATATACAAAAGAAATTGGTAGAATATAATTTGTATTTACCACCAGATCCATCTTCTGCTGATTACTGTACTATTGGTGGAAATATTGGTACAAATGCAGGTGGAGCTCACTCCGTAAAATATGGTTTGATGTCAGATTACACCTCTAGTTTAACCGTGGTTTTAACAAATGGAGAACTGATCAAAACCGGACCATACAGACTAGATGATCCTTATTATATTGAGCTAAAAAGCAAAGATACTTTGGAAGCAAAAATTTATCGAGAAATTGAATTTATATGTCTAAATCATACCGATATTATTCAATCGGGTTATCCAGAGGTTAACTATAATGTTACTGGATATGAACTGAGGGAGGTGATTAGTGACAATTATATAGATTTGACTAGGGTATTTATAGGAAGTGAGGGTTCACTTGGCACGATTATTGAGATTTCTATGCGAGCAGTCCCAATTCCTATACACAACAGATTGATGGTTGCATATTTTGATAATGTGGAGAAAATGGGAAAAGCTACCTGGGAAGCATTGCAAGAAGAACCTGCTGCAGTTGAAGTACTAGGCATTGAATTGTTAGATATGGCTATTCAAGCCAATCCTCAATTAAGGGAGAAAATTCCAGATAATTTGCAATATCTAATAATGATAGAATTTGACGGAAATGATTTAGAAGCCATCAAAACCCAAATTAATGGAGTAATAACACGAATTACACAGAATAATGATTATGCATTTTACACCGAGATAGCATCAAATGAGGAAGATAAGGAGAAATTATGGGAAATTCGCAAAACTGGACTACCCTTACTTGGAAAAATCAATGACAATGGGAGAAAGAGCGTTCCTGTGATAGAAGATGCTGCAGTACCACCAGAAAACTTACCAGAATATCTGATAGAGCTTTATCGGATAATGGAAAAAACCAAAATAAAATTAGCAATTTATGGTCATGCAGGAAAAGGACTGCTTCATACCCGTCCATTCATTAACCTACAAGATGCTAATGATTTACAATCCATGGTAAATATCTCAAGAGCATCATTTAATAAAATTAAGGAATTAAATGGTACTGTATCAGGTGAACACGGTGATGGGAGAGTTCGTGGTCAATATATTAGGGAACAATATGGAGATGAGATGTTTTCTCTATTTTTACAAGTAAAGCAATTATTTGATCCTAAGGATTTGATGAATCCAGGAATAAAAGTGACCGAACAACCTCAAAACTTACTTGATAATCTAAGATATGGAGAAAGCTATCAGAAACAAACCAATATTAATGAAGGAATGTTAATTCATTTCCAAGAAGCAGAATGGGAGACTGAAATTGAAATGTGCCATGGATGTAGTCAATGTACTACAATTTTACCTACTACGAGCATGTGTCCTGTATACAAAGGGAAGATTAGTGAAACTGCATCACCAAAGGCCAAGGCTAATGCTTTGAGAGCAATTATCTCGGGTAAGATCGA
>CAZRLL010000346.1:0-2725 GCA_964600735.1 uncultured archaeon | reverse complement strand
CTTTAAGACAAATGACTCAAAATAACAAATATATTGGTGGTGCTGGTACTGCTGGTGATGCTGCTGGCGGCGCCAGTCGTATAACCGGGGGAGCTGGACAAGGTAGCGCGGCTGGTGGTGCCGCAGAAGCGACTGCCGGGGCTGGTGGCGCCACGGGTACAGGCGGAGCGGCCAATGTCACGGGTGGCATCGGCGGGGCTACCTCGGGCGTCGGCGGCAACGCCTCGGTAACGGGTGGCGCCGGTACGGCGAACAACGATGATGGCGGTTCTGTCGTCCTTACGGGCGGCGCGCCTCACGGCACAGGCAACACCGTGAAGTCCTTGCTGGTGTCGGTGCAGGGTGCTCCCACGGCCAAGACCACGACCGATGTTCTGACGGCGGCGGACCTTCTAACACAGATCATTACTGTGACGCAGGGCGCGGGAGCTACGTCCACCCAGACACTCCCGACCGGCACCCTCATGGACGCGGTACTACCGGCTGATTTCGCAGTCGATGACAGTTTCGAGTTCACCGTCATCAACTTGGGCGCAGCCGGTGAGAACTTCGTTCTGGCGGCAGGCGCGACTTTCACGATCGTAGGCAACGCCAACATAGAGGAACCGGACGCGATCACCAATTCATCTTCCGGCACCTTCCGGTGCCGCAAGACTGCGGCCACCACTTTCGTCGCTTATCGCATTTCGTAACACAACCAAGGAGCCAAAGACATGCGTTTATACGATTGCCACGTCCGATTGGGCGGCGTTACGAGTAGCGAGGTGCCAAAGCATGACATCACCGCTGCTGAAATCCTGATCCTGCGGCATCTTCACGGAGACGACGGCGTGGTCCGCATCGTCTCGAAGGGCGATACAACGATCAACCAATTCGAGCTGCGGGATCAGCTTCGTTACAAGTACGAAGTCAGCGAGCACCAGGTCGGCCTTATCGTCGAGGTTCTTGGCCTCGATCACATGAACAACTTGCCGGACGAACTCGACCCCGCGGCGGAAGCGCTGTATCGAGAACAGGTCGCCGCCAAGGAGCGGGAAGAGGCCGGGAAGAAGGTCGAGGTGGAGGCGGAAATCCAGCGCCGCGTCGATGAAGAGATGGCGAAAATCGACGCCAACCGCAAGGAGGCCGCGCTGCAGGAAGTCATCAACAAAGACGATCCCGTTATCTTGAACGAGGCGCAGATTGCGGAGCGCGAACAGAAGTTCATAGCTGGCCGCGAGAAGGCGCTTGCGGACAAGAGCGCCAGGCTGGCCGCCGAAGCCAAAGCCGCCGGGCCGGAAGCGGTAGCCAAGAACAACAAGCGGGAAGAGCGGAACGCGCAAGCCCGCGATCGTGAGCGCGCCGCCGTCTCCGCCGCATAATCATGGCGCGCGGCGTAGCTCTTTCGCAATTGGTCACTGATCTCCGGCTCGAAACGGGCCGGAGTTCTACCGCTATCGCGAACGCCGACGAGAAGGCGCAGCTAGAATACCTCCTGCGGTCCAAGCAAAAGTTCTACTACGATGACTACGATTGGCCTCACCTGAACGTATACCGGCGGCTGACGCCGGTAGCCAACCAGCGGTTCTACACCTTCCCCACCGACATGAACTTTGAAGCCGTAAGGGGCCTGTTCGTCAAGGACAGCAGCAACTACATCCCGCTGGTGCGCGGCGTCGATTTCAGCCACTACAACGCACACGACAGCCTTCAGGCGCGGGCCGCGACCGGCACCGTTACCGTGGACGGAGGTACTTCCAACCCCGGCACGAACAAAATTACCGCGATCGACGTGAACAGCGTCGATGTCCTGGGCGCGAGCATTGACTGGACAACGAGCCACGCGAATACCGCGACGCTGCTCGCGGCGCAGATCAACACCTTCGCGAGCACTCCCGAGTACACCGCTACGGCCAGCGGCGCCATAGTCACGATCTCGGCGAAGATCACCGCGGGCGCAGGAGTTAACGCCTTCGCCGTTGCTGCGACGGTAGCGGGTGACGTGACCACAACGGACGTAGCGATGGCGGGCGGCGTCGATGCCGAGCAGTCGGACCCGCCCTCGCGCTGGGAGCTGCTTGAGGATGACGAGACGAACGCCGTGGCTATCGAGGTGTGGCCGGTCCCCGCGTCGTCTGACGCGGAATTGTGGCTCGTGGGCAAGCGAGCCCTCGGCGATCTGCTGGTAGACGCCGATACGGCGCTCCTGGACGACCAGCTCCTTATCCTGACAGCCGCCGCTGAGCTGCTGGTCAAAGCGAAGAAGCAGGACGCCCAGGCCAAGGCGATCGCGGCAGGCCGTCGTTACAACCAGATGAAGGCGCGCTCGCGAGCTGCTGCGCAGCCTTTCAAGCTACGCGGCGGCATGACGGAGCCGACGACGGGAATTACAGTTCGCGTGTCGGGGTAATGGCCCATGCCCTACATTGAGGTTTCAGAGTTCAAAGGCATGGACACGCGAAAGCCTCGCGTGACCGGCGTTCCCGGAACGCTTTTCAGTCTGAAGAATGGGCACCTCACGCGCGGCAGTCATATACAGCGTTCCAAAAGTTTCGTCTCCAAGTTCTCCCTGCCTACTGGTTCTGGGACGACAGACGCACAGGTCTCCTACAGACTGGATGCGGGAACGACCGGATCGTGCTCGTCGATCAAGGTCGGGGCAACAGAATTACTAGGCAGCCCGGTTGCGTTCAACGCGACCCTTACGCAGACCGCAGCCGACATCGTGACAGAGATAAACGCAAAT
>CAZRLL010000345.1:0-2729 GCA_964600735.1 uncultured archaeon | reverse complement strand
TGGAATAAAATGTACAAAATAGTACATGATTATAAAGCTTTGAATGAACGGTTATGAAGAATTTCCTCACGCACTGGGACATCAAGTGGGAACAAAGGCTCATGATGGAGGTACCCTTTTAGGTCCTTTTTGGGAAAAATATGGCAGTTTACCTGATGGTCAAGTTAATATTGGCAATGTATTTGCTATTGAACTTGGTGTTAAAACACAAAATTATGGGATGGTTTCTCTTGAAGAAAACATACTGGTAACTAAGGAGGGTCGTGAATTTATTGTTCCTAGGCAAAATAATTGGATACTTATTCAATCAGTAAAAAAAGTATAATTTTTCACTCTTCAGTTACTTAAAATAAAATTTACATTAAATAAATAAATTTATTTCTTATTAATCTACCATTTTTTTTAATTTTTTCAAGATTTCACTATCAATAATTTTTGGATAATCACAAAGCTATAAATATATTTCAGTCATTATATATATTAGGAACTATGACCGACGTTGAAAAATCCATAAAGGAACAAATGGAAGAATTAGAAAAACGAGCAGTCACAAGATATACTGACTTTTATGGTGGGGAGGAACAAAAAGATGATCTTCAAACCTACGAGGAAAAAAATACAGTAATCAACGATTTCTTAAACAATAACGAATTGGAAGCATATTATGAATTATTAGAAGTTAGTAAGAAAAAACAATTTCATAACGAATAATTATTTCAACAATTTCCTTAAGATTATTCAGAAGAAATAACTCCTTCTTGTGTAATCTCAAATACTGCTTCTAATTCAGCAAAAACAGGCGAATCAAATATTCTGATCACACGTTTTTCACCTTTTGATTTCCTTAGATAGAATCTTGTACCTGCCCAGTGTCCCATTATGTTTCCACCTACTGCTTGTGTTGGATCTCCGAAAAACTGTGCAGGATTAGCTTGAACCTGATTAGTGACAATTATGGCCAGGTTATAAGTATCTGCTATTCTTTGCAAGATACTCAGATGATGATTTAATGTCTGTTGTCTCTCCGCCAGAGTCCCTCTTCCGGCATATTCCGCTCGAAAATGTGCAGTTACAGAATCAAGAATTAATACGCCATATTCATCTTTATGTTCTGCTAGAAATTCTAGCAATTTATAGGAAACTGCTTGTTGTGCATCACTATTCTTAATCCGAGCATACGTGATATCACTCAAAATTTCCTTTGTTGATTTCTCCCAGCCTTTTTCTCTAGCCAATCTAGCTGCAATATGTGTTATACGAGTGGGTGAAAATGTTCCTTCTGTATCTAGGTAAATAGCCTTTTTACCAATGCCACCTAACTCATTAGGTAACTGAACAGTTACGCACAGTTGATGACAGACTTGTGATTTACCCGATCTGAATGCCCCGAAGAATTCATAACTTTCCCCAATCCTGATCCCGCTTTTACCCAATTCAGGTATCATAAGTAATTGATCTAGAGAATCAGCACCAAAGGTGAACACCTCAACTTCTTTTTGTTCATTCATGTACGTATAGGCATCGGTAAACCAACCAGCTGATTCAGCAATATAATTCTGATATTTTTGAGCAGCACTACTTGTTAGTCCATAAATCTCTTCTAATTCTTTTATTGGAGTAGTTTCCAATAGACTATAATTCATACCCTTTTCTCTCAAATCTTTTGCAGTTGTGGGACCAATCCCCTCTATGTCCTCAAGACTAAGTTCCTCCTTGAATCCAGTGTACAATTCTGGAAATAATGAAGTAATGTTTTCACGCAATTTCTTCATTGCAGTTCTAGTTGCACCCAGTTCTTCTAGTTGTGACATAGATGCCAGCATTAATGAAGCACAATCGCTTATTCCACCATCTTCTAGTAACTTTGCAGTTTTAGGTCCTAACCCTGGAATATCAAGCAATTTCATTGCCTCTGGTGATTCCTTTTTCACGTTTCCATTTTTCGATTCTGAGGATTTTTTCTTGGTTTTTTCTTCCACTTCCAGTATCTCCTTCTCTGTAGCCTCTTGTTTTTTTTCTTCAGTCACCTTAGTTGCCATACTTCTTCAATATAGTAGATACTTATTTTATATTTAATCAATGAGAGAGACACTAAGTTAAAACTGAATATAAAACATAATAAAACTTATTATTTCTTTCTGCTGGGAATAATATCTCTAGGTTATAAAAGATCACTACCTAACTGAAAGTAATCTAAAAATGATTGGAATTTTATTTACTGGAACCTAATTAATTGGGTTTTTTATTTGTTTGACTACATCTACAATCCTTGGGAGAATTACGGAGCAGTCGCCTTCAATTCGAATATCTGCTAGAGAATCCAAAGCAGTATCTCCATTATTAATAATAATTAAAAAGGCACCTTTACTTTTAGCAATTCTGGGAAAATCAGCAGCAGGCATTACGGTTAAGGTTGATCCAATTACAAAGAAAACATCAGATTGTTCACTGTGGTCATATGAATGCCGTATTTCTATCTCTGGCATTGGATCACCAAAATTGACAACGCTTGATATAATCCTACTTGAGCAATTAATACATTTAGGTTGATTGGGATGTTGCTTCTCAGTTCTGTAGCCATTTCCAAATATATATTTATCCCATTTGATTTCTTCTTTTGTAAATCTGCTATCACACTTGATACATTTCATTAAAGTGGTGTTACCATGATCAGTTTTGTATATACAAATACATGTTCAGCAGTCAGTGTTAGATGTCGCCATCCTCTT
>CAZRLL010000344.1:0-2822 GCA_964600735.1 uncultured archaeon | reverse complement strand
AAATTGTCTGAAACTGATTTCTGTGATAAAAACTGCATTAAGCAAGTAAGTAATTAAAAAGATCAGACTATGAAAGCTAGATATTTAATTTTAATAATCCTAATCATAAGTGTGTTGCCTTTTGTGAATAATAGTATTGCCACACATACACCTGCTGATTTTATAAATATCACAAATAATGCTGAACTTGCCTCACACTCTGTATCTGGAAGTGGTATTGCGGGAGACCCATACTTTCTAAATTCATCTGAAATGTTCATCAACATTGCGACAGGATCAACCACATATATTTTGAATATAACAGGTACTGACGCATTTTTCGTTATTGATAGTTTTGAACTTAGATCTCCACATTATACAACTGATAATGTGACTCTCATCCATTTGACTGATGTATCAAATGCTGTGATACAGAATAGTGAACTATGGTTTGGACCACACGAAATTCAATTAATCCGATGTAATAACATCAATATAACAAATAATATAATTAGAACTTATTACACTGGGGTTGAGATTGCAGGTACAACAAATTCTCTTATTCAGGGTAATATTTTTACAGGTAATACTGGTATTTATTTCAGCCCAATTGAGCGAGATTATGTACTTATAAATGCTGGAAATAAGAAAGCATCAGAAAATTTCACAATAAAGGATAATATTTTTACAGGTGGCATTGACACTTATTTTCAATTCCAATATACTCGAAAGGCATTTTTTACCCATACTTTTGAGAATAATTCCTATGTGGATGAGTATGATGTTAATATATATACCAATTATTCTCCATGGTTAATTATTTCAAATGTTGATACAGTGGATCTTAAAAATCAGTTGATAGGTGTTCTTTTTATTTTCAATGTGAGCAATGTTATACTTGATAATGTGGTATATCGTTCAGATATATATAGAGAATGCAACTAGTGTCAATATTAATAATATCAGACCCCACAATAAAACAGTGGGTTATCAAAGAAACAAGGTTGTTGTGGATGCAGATTATATTAAGATTAGCAATAGCCATTTTGCAAAAATAAAGAAAATTGATTCTGTGCAGATAGATAGAGAGAGAGACACAGTATACATTGTCTGATATTTTGCCATATAATTATGTAGATATTAGAAATGCCACAAGTGTTAACTTCACGAAAAATGTGGTTGATATAAGAAAACCAGATGGAACTAAACTTGCAGGAACCTCTCTTAGTCTAGAAAATTCAAACAATAGTGTAATTGAGAGGAATGATTTCATTGCAAACTGGGCAACTCATGACACTATTAGAATGTACACTAATTCCCACAACGTTACTGTTAGATATAATTACTTTGCAAATGTTTCCTTTGGTGGATATGATTTCTTTGTAAAAGAATCAATGAATCATATATTTGACTACAATTATTATGACTTTAATCCAAATGCAACTGATAATAACTTAGATGGAGTGTTAGATACTCCCCTACTATTGAATGGAATTATGACTGGGTGGGGACCAAGACATTTGGTATATGACCAGCATCCATTGGCTAATCCCTATGATATTCTCAATTTCACAATCTCCAATTACGACTACAATAATGAGACAGGTACGGTGGAGGTGTCATGGACTGGCTATGATATCAGAGAAGTATCCCAGTTTAATTTCTCGCTCTTTATGGATAATGGATCGCTTTGGGATAAAATAGCTACAGGAGATGATGGTACAGTATCATTCAATACAAATAGTATAACTAATGGTTTACATCTATTCAAACTCGAGGCAGCAACTTATGTATGGAGTATTAACAGAACTTTTACCAAGAATATTGAGTTTAGTATGATTATTGATAATGAAAATCCCACTCTTATTACTACAGAACCATCAACTTCTGAAACTGTGATTCCAGATACTGTCACAGTAACAACTGTCATAGTAACAACAACTAACAATAATACTGCAATATCTACTTTTACCACAACTGTGTTTAATTCAAATAGTGCAGGATTAGACACTTTAACACTTGTATTTCTTCCAGTTGCGACACTAACTGCTGTATATCGATGTCAAAAAAGAAAATAATTAATCTATAGTCAACAACAATTCTCTCAATCTAAATAATTAGCCAAGAAAAGTAAAAAATAACACAATTATTTTGCATCCACTCTCGCTTTTGTGTATATTATCTTTGTCTTATATAAATAGAACTAGTATATCACTCTCAATCAATATGTACATTGATAAAGACTTCGTGTGTTTTTATATAAAATTCAAAAACATTAGTTGAATGCTCGATAAATATCATACACAATTAAAGCGACTCTATGGGAATTTTAAGTTAATTGAAGATTATTTCATCGATTATAATTGTATTCAAGTTTATTGTCCTCGTTGTAATACATTAGTAGATGGATCAGAATATCTTTTTACTGAAGCGTTTCCTGATGATTATTATTCGTATTGGATTGCCTGTTTAATAATGCATCACCGACACGAACACATAAATTATTATGATAATAGTTGGCGTTTTTATCATTACGGTGCCAAGAACAAAGAATTTGAAAAGCTAGGGTATGATGATTATAAAAGGTTAATTAATAATCGCGCAAAAAGAGAAATGATACGTGGCTCAATTAAATCAGAACGGTTGGATTTTCAAGATGAAGTAATGCTGACTTGGTCCACCTTAAATTTAAAGTACAATAGTTCGATCACATTGGATTTTATTTTTAAAAAAATTGAGTAAATTATTCCTTGAACGGATAAATCAATCAAGGTATCACTCAATCACACATCAGTTAAAAAGTATATACTCTTCTTGTAGCTATCATTGTAAATCTTAGGACG
>CAZRLL010000343.1:0-2838 GCA_964600735.1 uncultured archaeon | reverse complement strand
CTGTAGCTTAGTATGTCTAAGAATCTTGAAAAATTGTAAGTTTGGATAGATTTTACGACAGATTTTTAGCTAGTGTGCCGAAATCCTAATACGCATTACAAAATTAAGAAATTTCAATTAAATTTAAAGTGTCGAACACCTCAAACTAGCTAATTCTTTGAAATACGTAGTATGTTCATAATGTGTAATCAAATTTTAAGAAATGAGACCTATTTGTTTTAGTTGATTCAAGTATTTATTGACTTTTTCTTCGTTGTTCTCTTCAAAAATTACCTTCCCAATTTGATGTAATCGTCGAAATGTGTCCCTTAATTGTGAGACTCTAAAAATTTGTTTGTCTTTAAATTGAAAACGATATACGGCTTGAAAATCCAGTTTTACAGAATTAATGTCGAGACCAAACATTGTCCCAGAAATTGTTCCTGATATAGAAGTCCATACCCAAACTTCATCAAATTTTGAAATTAAATGCAATATTGTGTGTTTTGCATTATTTGAAGAATTTTTAACTCTATAGAGAAAACCAGCCTTGCCTTTTACAATTTGGAAATTAGGAAAAATTTGCATTTGTTTATTTACCTCTTTTTCTGTTTCCTCTTCAAGTTCATATTCTTGGTGGATTAAACCTTCGATTAATTTAAAATCTTGATTAGACATTGCATTGAACAATTTAATAATTATTTTCTCATGCTTTTCCTCTATGCTCAAATCAATAAACCATTCTCAAAGCGATTTTAGGTATTACTATTTGTAGATGAATATTTAGAAATTTTCTAAGTGCGTAGTATCATCCAATTACGTATTTCATTCAACTATTGAAATTCTTTGAAAAGCGTATTTTGCTCATAATGTGCATATGAATAATTTCTACAATTATTATTCTTCATTTGTCATTCTTCTTGCAAATTCTGAAGAATTTCTTGAGCCTGAAGTAGATAGGACTTAAACTTCGTTGCATCACTTTTTGATGAAAAATGAGGGTCTAAATCAAAGGTATTTATCCATTTGGCAATCTGATTTTCAAACCCAGAAATTGTGGCAAACATCTGTCCTTCCTCAATTCCTGACTCTGGAGTGGAAGAATGTACATGAACGATCTTCCATCCTTCCTCTTCTTTCTCAAAAAGCATTGTTACCCTATACTCTCTTTCGATATCCAACTCATCATCTTCAGCAGACATTACAGTTTTGCTGATTGACCATGCAAAGTTACCAGCTATATAAATCTGAGGAGGTGCTAACTCTCTAATTTCAATCTTCCCTAGTAATGTCATTCCTTCTCTCATTCCTTCGCGTCCGTAATAATGTTCATTTTTTCCACTTCCTAAGTGCAAGTATTTTTTCTTTTCAGAAAAAAATGATACGTATTTTTCAACATCACCCTTTTCAATTGCTTTCTGCATTTCATCTCTTATCTGCTTAATTTTAATCTCTATAGTCAACAGTATTCAAGTTAGGATTAAATTTATGAAACTATTTGCCAAATTATGCTTGAACGATATTATTTTTAAAAAAATTTTAAATGCGTAGTATCATCCAAATCCGCAATTATAATTAATTAGACAAATGTTTAATCTATCACAAAATCCCTCAAACAAGGATTCTATGAAATGCGTATTATGCTCATAATCCGCAATTATCGGATTCATAATTGTTTGTCTGCAATTTCCAATGCTTGTTCGAATTAGTAAGATCACAAAAATACCCGAATCGCTCTGAAGCAATCAGAGTTGCAATAAGAGAGCTTTTAAAAGAAGAGCACTCTTACAGATGATCCGTGTCATTGGAAATTGAATTTTAAAATACTGAATTTGGTGGTTGTGAACCAGTGAGAATGCCGGGATTTACTTGTTGAATCAACTTTGCAACTATTTCTATGATTGCAGAATTTACGATTAACAAATTAAAAAACAGTAAATAGAAACATATTAAGAAATAATATTAAAAATATCATATTTCATTACCACCATTAATGAAATGGGAAAAATCTCTACTCGCTTTTGAAGAAGACATAAAAAAAAGGAGTTTGAAACAATGGCTTCGGGCATACACTACATTTGCAAAACCGAGACATAAATACCAGGGAATATTAGAAATCATAGATTCAAAATTAACCTTTATCGAAAAGGTAAAAAATAATATCATTCCATTTTATCTAGAAATTGATTTAACCATGATTCAAACATTTCATTTCGGTTTTGATAAAGTATTTAATAGATTGAAAGATAAGCAAATCGGACTATTTGGGTTTAAACCTCTGAAAATTAGCTATATTAATCAGGATGAAAAAGAAATATCATTTTATCTCTTTGCTCACTTCTATAATGCATGGAAAATAGTCAGAGCTTCAAAAAATAAGGAAGTATTTGATTTATTACAATCATTTTTATTTATCCCGATTTAAAATAAAAAAAAAACCATCTCTAATATAATTCTACATATGAAGAGTCAATATTCCCCGTACGTTGAAATTTTTAGAAATGGGTTGTATGCGCATGATGTGATTTAGAATATTGAGATAAGAATTTCCAATTGATTATTTGTTAGACCAATCAAAACTCCCCAAACTATAAAATTCTGCGAAATGCGTATTATGCTCAAAAGACGCAATATAATTAATTAGACAAATGTTTAATTATGATAATCACTTTTGTTTGTCGGCAATTTCCAATGCTTGTTGAATGTATTTTGAAAATTCAGAGGTTTTAATTCGATCTTTAACAGATATATCCAAGTTATCCCATTTTGTAAGTTCCCTTTCCAATACTTGTATTTCGGCATCTAACTCATTTACCAAGTTATCCATTTTGTAGGCATTTATCCGATCTTTTGCCTCAC
>CAZRLL010000342.1:0-2840 GCA_964600735.1 uncultured archaeon | reverse complement strand
GAATTTCTTGGTGAAGTTCGCGCCGTTGTGGGATATGTTGGGCATTGACGTAAGCGCGGAATTGAAGGAGTTAGAATAATGGAAACGAAACGCATCGAAACTATTCAACGCATGTTGCGACATCATCGATTGTGGTGGCACGGGGGAGCAACCGGTGTACGTGTAGGATGCCAAGGCTCCTGTACATGGTCAGCAGAAGCGAAGACGCTTGACGAAGCAATGGTGTTGCATGAGCAGCATGCGGCGAGAAGAATTGCCGCCATCTTAGTAGAGGAAGGATCATGAGTGAAGAACAAACGGTTGTCATGCGTTGCAGCGCTTGCAAAGCGACCAAGAAAATCAAACCCAGCGAAGTACCGGGGCCGGGAAAGTGCCTTCCCTGTCACGTATGTCTTGGGATCATGGAGGTAGAAAAATGACTAACAAAAGGCTGGCACGAATCGCTGCGGCAATGGCGGCAGTCGGCGCTGCGCTCTGGATTTGGAGGTATGTGGTATGACACCAACCGGTCGTCGGCCAACAAAGCCCAACCTTCAAAACACGCCTGCTCCTACCGGCAAACGTGGTAAGCGTATACGTCAAGCGATGACTAAAACAACTGTCACCGTGCGCTGCATCGGCTGTGGCGCTACTCGCGAAATCGAAGCATACGAGATACCAGCAGGAGAAGTACCTGTGTGTCAAACGCCTAAATGTTTCGCCATCATGCTCGCCGTGAAAGCAACTGTGAAGCGGTGAAAGATGCCTGACCCACAGAAATACGTATACGGTTTTACACCGTGGACAGATAGCGATTGTACGCTATCTCCTGCGATGCAACAGTTGATTCGCATGTGGAAGTATCGACATGAAGAAGAAATGACCGCTGAAGAATTTGGCGAGTTCCGTATTGGGTTACAGGTAGACGGCGTTTCGTTACATGAAATAGATCGCGTACCTTATGCGGTGCCGGAGATAGTGTTGTGATTGAAGCGGAGACCTTCGACATACTTGAGTTCTTGTTAGGGCTAGGACTTGGACTGTGGCTCGGTTGGGATCGAAAACGAAAACCGCGTGGTGGAGGATACCGTGGGCCGAAAGATCCCAAACCGATGCAGCCGGGACAGATGATTCATCCGAGGCCAAAAGGATGACATCGAAATATTTGGAATTCGCGAAGCAACCGAAACGTCGCACACAGAAGACATGGATTACCGATGTGACTTCATTGAGTGGTGGAATGTTGTTGGGACAAATCAAATGGTATGGAGCATGGCGGCAATATGCATTCTACCCAAGCACAGACAAGGTAACGATATTCAACATGGAATGCATGAACGATATCTGTGAAGTCATTCGAGAACTGATGGACGAACGTGGGCAGACGCGCCCCATCTTAGACGCAACAAAAGGACCACCCAAAACCAAAGGCGAGATAGGCTTCGACAACTATGCTAATCTCGTAGCGGAGGTGTACGGCATCGAGGGACAACAGATCAAGCCGAATGATCCTCGCCTCACGTTACCGGACAAGCGGTGCCCGGAATGTGTTGCGACGATGGGGGAACCGAAACCGTTATCACCCGTACGTCGGCAAGTGCATGAGAAGTTGCAGACGGGGTGGCACTTTCCAGATTGTCCTACAACTCTCGGCAAGAGTTGGCATGATACGAAGGAAGAAGAGTCGTGAAGGAACTTCTACGCTGGATTTTCTGGGATCAGTGGTGGTGGTTGAGTAAGTCTAAAAGGAAAGGGAGGTAATTTCATGGGTAAGTGGGTCGGAGCATTCATAACGGAAGACGGCACCGAGTTCACGCCTGCACGACAAGACGGTGTATGGCAGATCGGAAATGACGAATACCACCAAAAAGTATTTGGCGAATTTGTCGATGCGTTACGTGAACGCGGAGATATGCCGCCACCACCGGGTATTTTGTCACGGCAAGCATTCAAGGAAATTCGTGCGCAACTAGAAAAGGATCGCGCAACACTCGCCGTGTTCATTCATGAAAATCTCGATCTAGATGAACCCCCCGCTATCGCTGAGATAATTCAACGGTATCTTGACGAAAAAGAAGACGAAGACGCACTTGACGAAACATAAGGCCGGAGGAATAGATGACTGGACCCAGACGTAAACGTTGCTCACGCTGCCACAGAATCAAAAAACAGATTGCATTTCATGCGGATCGTTCCAAAGACGACGGGCTTAGTACACAATGCAGATTGTGTCGTTCTATTCGCCTCAGATGGACCGTGAAGTGTCCTTGCGGCAATCCGATCACCGTGGGTAACAAACTGTCCGTCGATTGCATGAGTTGCGGTCGAGTATTCACACTGAGTATCAAGGAAAAATAATGACAGCGATTCCAGATATTGGCTTTTGCGCCAAGTGCGGCTTTATCGCACAAGCTGTTCCTAACGGTTGTCTTACGTGTGCTGCTCGAAAAGATCACGAAAAAGAATGTTTATACCGCAAGTCTGTTGAGTGTCTTGTAGAAATTGAATGTAAACACGGGCTTGTGGTTTGTCTGAAGTGTTCTCCTTGTACGTGTACCAAGAAAAAATCGGCGATCTCATAATGGAAAAAGTTTGTGCGGAATGCGGTGTCAAATTCTATAGGCCGGATCGTGGCAAAGGTTCTCGGGGAGTGAAGTCTAAATACTGCCCGTCGTGTCGAAAAAAAGTTAGAAAAAGGAAAGCTGCGGATAGGCGGTATCAAGAACGGCAACAGTTCAAATTTGCGCGGAAGTTTATTACACAGATGGCTGACGCCCAAACATCTGGGCAACTAGCAAGGTGGCTGACCACTGTGGATCTACAAACTGCGGCGCGAAAATGCTCCAAGGAAGGACTAGCAG
>CAZRLL010000341.1:0-2840 GCA_964600735.1 uncultured archaeon | reverse complement strand
AGATTATATTTTTTAATCCAATTTCCAACTGTTGCAGATGATTTGTATCCCAGAACCTTGGAGACCAAGTTATCTGACAATCCCATGACTTTTAATTCGACTACCCTACGGAATAAAAATGGTCTGAAGGCAGTGCCGACCTCATCAACAGATTTACCTGTCCGTTCGATTAAATCGTCAACGGTTTTTCAGCTTCCCGGATTACAGATTTCCCAGTAGATAATAAAACGATTGAATTGCTTATTGAACTAATATCTACGGTAAAGCCTTTGTTGAGGGATGATATCAGATCCATTGGCTTTTTATTAAAAATAGTATTGCCAAAATTGTTGTCTGTAGAAAACTTCCAAGCCCATTGATTCCAGACTCTATCTGAAGGTCTAAATTTAATCCCCTTTTGTGAATCAGGCACTACATGTGACATTCTGAATTCTGAGGCATTATAAGAAAATAATCCTGCACCTCTAATTCCAAAGCCCTCATTTGAACTATGGATAACATATCCTACGTTCGTTTGGAGAAATAATAGCTGTGAATTTCTTTTTTCCATCTCCATAGAAATTGCATTTAGTGATAGTCCTGAGCTTAGACCCCAGGGAAGTTGTGGTTTCATTTGTTCTTGATCTGGAATATATTCTACAGCGAAGAATGACATCATTAAGAGAGTAATGGATATTAATAATGCCAAAAATATATTTTTTCTTATTGATATGGGTTGTATTTTGAATGACATTAAGATACCATCAAAATATATTATCCATTAAGAATATGTAAACCTATACCATGGACACAGGTGTTCTAGTACATGGACATTAATTATCTATTAACGATCGAAGACTTTAATTGATATTCGATCCCTATCCACAGAGAAAATATTACTTTGAATTGGTTGGCAGCTTTTTTTGCTTGTGTTCCGATATTCTGATGTACAATCTTCTATAAATTAAATCTTATCAGAGAATCTATGCAAAGATTAACAGTAGAAAAGGACTTTATAATATATCCATAAGTAGATGAATTAACAGATACTTCTTTGAGGGAATTAAATGAAATATTGGGTATACCTCTTTATATCATTTCTTCTAGTATTGACAGTTAGTTCAAGTTATGGAACTCTACCTCGATATGGAACTTTACATCAATATAAATTTAACACTTTTGAATGGAGTAACCAAGCAGTTGAAACTGGTAAATTTATGATTAATCTTGATTTTTTTAAAAATAATATTGATGCTGAATTTATATTTAAAAATATCATTTACCATTCATATCAAGGCAGTCCACTAATGTGGGAATTCAAGTTAGATACAACTAACTATCCCATTTTATTGATTGATGATTTCTATTTTAATTATGACAGGCTCATTAATAAAAGTACATCAACCAGTTTGGGTTTTAAAAATATCTTATTACAATTTGATTATGAAGATCTTCTTGATTTTACCATTATTTATAATGTGCAAATTTATCGTAATTCAATATTATATCAAACTTTCAATCAAAAAATTATAATCAGTGTTGATTTGCGTGAAGAATCCAGTTCAGAAGAGTTGGTAACCTATTTTTTATTAATATTAGGATTTTTATTCTTAATTCCTATAAAAAATTACCAAGTATCCGGAATCACATACAAAGAGCGAATCGAAACATATAAATTTCTTATTTGGAGAGCTCATGTATTAAGTACAATGATTTGGTTATCTTTTGATCGAATTTTTTTAAAGGAACATTTAGTAATTGCTAAAGAAGCGATATTAATCACACTTTTTTTTGGACTTGTCGGTCCACTTATCATAGACAAGTATTTTAGATCATGGAAAAATCCGTATTCTGAAAATGAATTAGAAGTAATAAAACAGACATATCCTGGAATATTTGATATAACAGATGATCCAAGATTTGCCATTGTCAATCGTATAGATAAATATCTAGCCTATACTCTTATGCAATTAATTCTGATATTTATTATTGGGATATTCAAAGTAATATTGGAATGGTACAATTTTGGCATAGTTTTTGGATCAATTTATTTAATTTGGATTGCTAAAAGAGAGTAGTTTTTTTTTAATTATAGTACAATTGTAAAGTATATCGACTTGTTAATTCAATTTAAGAGTTTAGCCAAATTGTTAATTTATTGATTTTATTCGTCGCATATAATTGAACAATATTCGAGATCGAGACTTATCTGTACTAGGGAAATAAATTGATTAATTTTGAATCAAAGGTCGTTTTATCAATCATTTTCCATTCATGCTTTTGATCAAACATACCTGTAGGGCATCGATCATTATAATTATTGATTTAGTTAGACACATTTAAACTTAAATAGAAGATCACGTCGATCGATCAATAAGATTATTTAATAAATATTGGATTTGATGAACTATTATATAATTTAAGTAATTGAAATATTAGAGAATTATAATTTATGAAAAAGAACCACGCCAACCCAGAATCCTGAGATATATTCGTTTTAATAAAAAATCAATTCCTTTGAAAAATAATAACATTCCAAGTGTAATCCAAAATGTTATCATATCTAATGAAATTCCTTTTTGAGTTAGAATCTTCCTAAGTAAAATGAACAGGAAAATTGCAATTACAAGAGAAATAGCTAATGAAAATAATCCTGCTTTTGCTTTAAACTCAATATCTCCCATGATACCATTCACTCCATAATCCATTCACTCGAAATATATTTTATTTTTGGTTAGAATTAATTCGTTCCTTTTAAAATTTGATTATATTCAATTAATTTTAGGAAAGACAAAATTATAATTATTGTTTTTATAGCATTATGAATGTACTGATTAAGACAAATGGTCTTAATATTGGCT
>CAZRLL010000340.1:0-2847 GCA_964600735.1 uncultured archaeon | reverse complement strand
CCCTCGCGAGGATATGTAGGTGCGGGCGCCCCTTCTTGGTTTTCTCAAAGACCGCGATGAATGGAGGGTTTTTCATGCCCTTCTTTTCGACCAGCTCACGGCGGATCCGCCGCCACGCCTTGACGAGGGTCTGAGCGGCCTCCGGAGGGGTTTCTCCTGCGGCCGGGCTTGCGGTGAGGGTGATGAAGGTTGTTGGGTGTCCGCGCCGCGCTAGCGCCTTTAACCGGGCTTTTTGCCCTGGGGCGCAGTCCGGGCATGTCCAACATTTGCAGAGCAACCGGACGGCGGTCCCCTCCCAGGAGTTTGTGTTGACAAGGGTAGTATCACCGCAGTACATTGCTCGCGTCGTTGGTTATGCCTGTGGTTGGGCTGTTGCTGATGACCCCCCGGCCGGGCCGCTGAGCAGCGGTCCGGCTTCTTATTAATTGCAGGGGCATAATGGTGCTCCGCCGTCCGGAATAGCGATCACTGAGAAATAGCTATCTAATGTTTGGTAATTCCCGCCCTCCGATCTAACCTGTACGATGATGCTCATATCGCCTTCAACGTAGGCGGAGGCGAGAAGGTCGGCGGGATCCGTTTGAGTGACTCTGACCGGGCCGTCCGATCCGATGATCGTGGGTTCACCAACGACCTTTAGGCGCATGGAGATATCCAGAAAGCCGCCGGTGAGCGCTTGGGTCGTGGTGCCGGCACAAATTTGCCACTTGCCGGGTCCGAGGCTGGCGCCGCCAAAGTGTACATGGGCGTTTCCCCGATGGTACTTCTCCACCTTCCAAACCATAGGCGTCCAACCGGATAGCGCCAGATGAACGTCACCGTCAGTCCAGGCGAGCGCAGCACCCGCAGCTTGCGACATTAGGCAAGGCGCTGTGCAATAGAGGTTAGAGGTCCAACGGTATAGGAATTCGCTTACAACGTCGATGATGAGAAGCCATAACAAGACGTATTGGAGTTTGGTGTCGATGATCCACAACCATTTTAGATTACGGCCGATCTTTCGGTCTTGGATCAGGCGGAGCAGTGGAATTCGGCGCATTAAGCGGCGAATGAGCTTGGGCCGCTTTTGGCCTCGGCGCCGGCCGCCGGCAGTTTTCATCAACCCCCACGGGCGAAAGACGCACCGTGCGATATCGGCGAGGCCGAAATCGACAGCGGTGATTGCGGCTTCCAGCGCAGCGGGCCACATGGTTTCAACGTAGACGACAAGCGGCGCGTCGCACGGGTTGATGACCATGCGGACGATGAAATTTACGCGCGTTACGATCGATCCAGGGATCTGTTCTCGTCGCGGCAAGAAGGTTTTAAGAAGGCCCATGGTCGATTAATCGATCGAAATAGCGAGACGATGTTAGGCGAGAGGGCGACGCCAAAGGCTGAGGTGGCCAGAGAAGAGCCCGACATTGACGAGGATGAGAACAGCGTCGATAGGGTCATCATTCCCGTTGTACATGCCGGCCCAGCGTTCTAGGACGAAGGTACCGGCATCATCGACCGTTGTATCCCAGCCGTGAAAATGTTTGCGGTGAGTGGTGCTACCGAAATCGCTGACGCATTCGAGCACGCCGTTACCGTCCTTCCCTACGCCGTCGCCGAGTGAACGGATTATTTTGAGGTCGCCTGTGGAGGTGTAGGAGAACATCAGCCCGGTATCGCCTTCGAGCCGGCCCATGAATTTGTAACCACTGGTTTTCCAGCTATCACCGTTGTCTTGCGAGACACGGGCTTGCAGGACGGCCGGGCCGGCGCTGACAGTGATGTCTGAAAAGTTCCAATGGTACTCATAACCGCCAAGGAGATTTAGGAAGGCGTATTGGGTGACATTTACCAGGTCTTGTGCGTCAACGAGCCCCCACGCCCCCACGCCTGGCGTCCAGGTAGGATCAGCGTCCGGACCCTGACTTGTGAGGAAATAGCCGGCGGTAGATGGTGCGAGAGCGTCCCAAAGGGTTTCCCTTCGGACCAGTACGCCGCCCTGGGTTCGGCCGAGTAGATCGAGCGCTAGAGAGACTTCGTCACGTTCTGCCACTGATCTCATTTCCGGCGCGTTCGTGAACTCTAAAGGGCCGATGGTACCGAGCATCGCCATCAGCAAAATGTCGCTGGGCATTTGAGGGAAGCCCTTCGACATTTGCGTTGCGATATGGACAGCGTTCGCGTCCATATATCGCACCGCGCGGCGAGCGTCCGCGAAACGTGCTTGCTGTTCGAGTTGCTTGGGCGAGCCGCCGCGCCCTCGCGGGCGCGGCTTGCTCTGTGCGATTAGCTGCCCTCCCAATGAACGGTAATAAATACCCGTACGGAAGGCGGGTGGCCTTGGACGGCCTGGCCATACGCGAACGATCGCCACTTAAGTTGGAGTGGCCGTGTCGCTGAGGGAGGCGCCGTAGGCGATCCTACCGTCCGGCTTGAGCCACCGGGTCCAGGCGCCCACCCGATAGAGAACCGTATCGAGGCCGGTGAGGATGACCGTATCGAACGGGGCGGCAGCGTCTTCCGCCGCGACGGTCACCATCAAGCTCCCGGTCTGAGGGTCCTGGTCCTTGATGCAGGCGGCTACCACGGCCTGCAAGGTCCAGTTGGGCGGCGCCGCGGGTGCAGTGACCGTGACCGTGATGAGGCCGACTCCGGAGGCCGACGACATGCTTTCGGGGGCCAGGCCGCCGCGCGCGCCGGGGCTGAACACCATGTTGGCCAGGTCGACATCGCCACGCATGGCGTTGACGTTCTGGCCGATGAGAGCGTTGCGGTTGGTGAACTTCCGGCCGGACGCGTAAGCGTCCCACGGAGATTGGGCGAGGGCCGGATAAAGCTTCCAGAGATCACTCAACCAGCCGAACAACGACC
>CAZRLL010000339.1:0-2872 GCA_964600735.1 uncultured archaeon | reverse complement strand
ATGACGTGGTGCGACTGCTTGGCATACCATTGTTAAGTATTCTCTTGTTACGATAACATCCTGATACCTCTTTAATTTTGATTTTAATTTGGTCTTTTTCCTTGGAGCTATTAATCTGTCAATGGTAATTTTCAGGTCTGACACGAACTGTCCCAATTCACTAACCATCTCAAGATATGCATCACCCACATTATATTGAATGTCTTTCATCAGAATTTTCTTCTTGGTTGGCTTTCGTGGTCCTTTCATTCTCAAAACGATTGGTCTAAGTGTGGATAATATATCTGGTTTTACTTTTGCTTTTACCATGGATATGTTCTCTATTTCACTGAATTCATACATTGCAGCAATTAATACGGTATCTGATCTTAATTTCCAAAATCTTGAGTACAAATTGCTTGATAATTCATTTAAAGCAAGCAGTCGGTATCGTTTGACCATGGTTTGCCAGCGAGTTAATCGGTCAAGAGGTTTTTCTCTCTTATTATTTTGTCGGAACTTTTTATTTTCCTCAACCCATTGCTTTTTTATCTCATCTGCGAGTTTTATATTAAAGCGTGATAGCTGAAGAGGTATGGTTCGATATCTTTTACGAAGTAGTTTAACCCTATCTGCAACAATATCTCTCATATCGGTTTTGTCGACAGATTCAACCTCTAATTTTCCAAATTCGAGCTTTTTTGTTGCTTCAATCCTTTCCATCTAATCACGTTAAAGTTTTGACCATGTATGGATCCTCGAGATGATAGCCAAATTTTCGATAATATTCTCTTACCCCGACTCCCGATATTACAGCCAATTTATTAAATCCAGCATCAATACTCATCTTTTCAGCCCAATTTAATAATTTCTTACCATAGCCTTTGTGTTGATAGCTATCGAATAATTTTGGATTGATTTTGGGAGTTACAAGCGGTAAAGAGGAACCGTACACATGTAATTCCCGGATTATTGCTGATTCTTTTAGAGTTTCAATAAAAATGTCGTCGCTGGGATATCTTAAACGTAAAAAACCCACTAAAATCTCATTCTCATCTTCATAGGATAGAAAATGCTCTATTCCTCCAGATGCATCATAACTTCGAATTACCTGCTGTATTTCTCCAATCTGAAAAGTATCTGGATATTTATGAAGGTACAACCCTATTTCTCTACAACGAATACACCTACAGCTAATATTATCTAGCTCCTCAATTTCCTGCTGAATTCGGGCACGCATGTCACCCCAAGTCGGTCCAGCAATTACCAAAGGTATAGGGAGATCTCTTAAGGCACGTTTAATTCTGATGTAGGGTGGGGTCAATAGCTTGGCTTCTTTCATGATATGAAATGTTTCTTCATTAGTCAAAGCCTTGTATTTCCCATCGAGAACCATCTTTGCTAGAGGTGTATTCTCAATGACCTGCGTTGGATAAATCTTAATCTCATCAGGAATATATTTAGGATCATTGTAAAGAATTTTGAAATCTTCAATATCTATTTCTGGGGTTGTCCCGGGAAGTCCAGGCATCATATGGACATTTATCTTTAATCCAGCATCTCTAACTGATTTAAAACAATCAATAGTATCCTGCAAAGTATGCCCACGATTAACAATTTTAAGTACATCTTCCTGTAGTGTTTGTACACCGATTTCAACTCGAGTGACTCCATATTTCAGCATACGGCGGATATGTTTTGGACTGGTCCAGTCTGGTTTGGTTTCAAAAGTTAATCCGATACATCGATGTTTCGCTGTTTCATTAATGACCTTTGCCTGCTCAATATCTTTAGCAGATATGCCATTCAAACCCTTATAAATTCCTAAAATAAATTGGTCCTGATATTCTCTTGGTGTTGAATTAAAAGTACCTCCCATTA
Source organism: uncultured archaeon (assembly GCA_964600735.1). Lineage (GTDB taxonomy): Archaea > Asgardarchaeota > Heimdallarchaeia > Heimdallarchaeales > Kariarchaeaceae > LC-2. Next base: position 1,012 of record CAZRLL010000339.1, on the reverse strand, counting down.
CGATTACCTCTAATTTTTGAGCATTATGACCCATAGCTTGTAATTGATCAATCCTGGCCAATATCTGACTGGTTGGATCAAAACCATTGGCAATTGCTCTCATCGCTCCTGGTTCTCTTCCTGTGTAGCTCATAGGAGTCCCCCATGTAGGTCCACCGGGACAATATATGCAGGCCCCATGTTTGCAATTAAAAGGTGCCGTGAAAACAGAAAGTACATTGACACCGGATAATGATCTTACACTTCGGATTCGCAGATAAGGGAGAATTTCTTGATAAATATTATCTGGGGTGTGTTTCAAAAGATCTGAATTTCTCGGATATGATTTTATTCGATATTTCTTGATAATCTCCCTTTTAATTTGTTCTAATTGCAGTTTATCTGGTTTTACAGCCCGAATTTTTTCGATAATTTCCTGATAAGCAATTAATTCGTCTTGGGTAATTGATTTTGATACTTCTTTTGAAAATTTAGATGTCATGATAAGGTATCACCGAGATTTGGACTGATAAACTGCAATTTAACTAGTATGAAATATCGCTTTTAGTCTTTTGAAAGGTCGCATAATTAAAACGAACATGGAAGGTGATAAATCTTAACTAGAAATCCCAAAATATGTTTAATTTAACTAATTCAATTTTAATTGATTAGATTAAAAACAAATATTTACAATATTTGGGCAAATCCAATCGAAACAAAAAATCTATTTTTTTACTTCATATACTTTTTGAACTGAATAACGTTGGAATCGTACATCTTTTATAAATAAGATCAATCATGGATAGTAAATCTACAGTTTGAAAACTTATCTCTTATTAGATTCAATGCCTGTTTATATGTTACACCTGCATCTGATTTGGGGAATTTTGGATTAAACCGTGTATGGTGTAAGCTAAGTGAAATAATTGGTAATAGGCTGGGATCCTGTTCCTGATTGGATTGAATTGGTATTTGTTTATATAGCAATAGTTGATGATGAAAATAATTATTGTCTGATCGGACAACATATTTT
>CAZRLL010000338.1:0-2894 GCA_964600735.1 uncultured archaeon | reverse complement strand
GGATGAGATTGTGGATAGAGCAGGTATCCTGAATAGTTATTTCAATAAGTTTGAATTTCTTGGTAATGTGGCAATTACAGAGGAAGTCATGGAAATCCTGCTAAACCTTCCTGAACAATATTATAATTTAGTTGCTGCAATAGAATCCCTACTCGAGTTTAAGGAGATCCCAATTACTCATGGTATTTATTATAAAATCGGCGAGAAATTATACGATAACCAAATGGATTTCTGGGATCCTCCTCCCTCTATATCAATAATCACAAAAAATCCCCATATGATATCTAATAATTGTGCCCCAATTACCATCAATATGAATATTAGCTTAGAATGATCTTTCTTTTAAGATTTTGATAATATAAAAAACATATAGCCAGAAGCTAAATGACCAGCTAACATTAATTTCGAATTCCTATATACAGTAAAAAGGATTTCACATGAAATTATCTTTTAGCATTTGTAATTATAAAACTAATTCTGGAATTCTGACACATTTTTTGTAATTTGAATTCAGCAGGTAACAACCTCCCCTGTTCTACCTAAATAAATTCCTTGGTAAATAAAAACGCCCCAGTTACTCCTTAACTATATTAGATATGGATTAAAATATTAACTTGGTTTGTTTAGTCAATACATTGTATTGGGCAACTTCTTCTTTACCTAAATAAAACAACAAGTTCTTTGCCATGTGAATTTTTCCAGTGGGATGATCATCGCTGCTTTAATTTCTGTATCATGAAGGTTTAAGAGGTTGACCTATATGGATGAAAACAATGAGTTCGATATGAAAGGATATTAATTGAGGAAATATTATGGGAGATTATATTTTGACAAAATCTTATAGTGCCGTGGTAAAGGAAGGAAAAATATTTCTTAATGAACCCACCGATTTACCCGAAGGAACAGAAATCCAATTAGTTGAAAAGATATCTCCTCATCAACTTTTGACAGAACAAACTACTCAGAGTATTGGTTTTCAGAACCAATTTGATCAATTCGACCTTCACAAGTTAATAATACAGGCAATTGACGGAGTGGGCTACACTTCGCCAACTCTCATCCAAAATCAAGCGATTCAACCAATTATGGAAAAGAAGGATGTACTCGGGATTGCAAAAACAGGTTCTGGTAAGACAGCCGCATTTGCTTTACCCATTCTCAACAATCTTCTCCAACTGAAACTGGATCCTAAAAAACAACCCAAAGTCCTGATTATTACACCTACAAGGGAATTAGCTATTCAGATTGGAGTGGGGTTTGATGCTTACGGGTGGTTTACCAATCTAAAACAAATCACGATTTATGGCGGAGTTAGCCAGAAACCTCAAGTTGAGCAGTTACGAAAAGGTGATTGCTCTATTCTCGTAGCAACCCCTGGACGTCTTTTGGATCTAATGGGCCAGAATTTCATTTCATTGGATTATATTCAAACTTTAGTCTTGGACGAGGCCGACAGAATGTTAGATATGGGTTTTATCCCTGATATCAAAAGAATTATACGAAAAATCCCTAAGGGAGGACAATCTTTGATGTTTTCGGCAACTATGCCCCAAAAGATTCTTGATCTGGCGAAATCTTTCCTGAAAGAAGATTTTGTTCATGTAACTGGTGATAAACAATCCATTCCAATCAACAAAATCAAACAGGAAATCTATTTTGTAGAGAAAGAGGATAAATTGGAATTACTCCATGGTTTACTTGCTAATGAGAACATATCACGAGCTCTTATTTTCTCAAGGACCAAATACGGTGCAGATAAACTGGCTCGCAAATTGAAAAAACTGTCATTTTCAATTGATGCATTGCATGGCAATAAGTCCCAACAAGCAAGACAGCGGGTCCTTAGTAATTTTAAAGCAAACAGGACACACAATTTGGTAGCAACAGATATTGCAGCAAGGGGTTTAGACGTAGATGATATATCCCATGTAATCAATTATGATTTGCCTAGTGAACCTGTAACCTACTTGCATAGGATTGGTCGGACCGCAAGAGCAGGTAAATCAGGTATAGCGATCTCTTTCTGTGCAAATGATCAAAGAAAATATTTCACCATGATCGAACAATTATTAGGTTTTCATATTCCAAGAGCCTTGAATAATCCGTTTCAATCCATCCATGAAGAACCTATTCCAACTCAATTAGGAAAGAAGAAGTTTGATAGGACCAAAGACAAGTCGGGTGGTAAAATAAGAAAGCGTAGCAGAAAAAAGAGATCACAAGAATTCAGAAACAAAAATCGAAAGACCAATAGAAAAAACGTATAGATGTCATCAACCTCCTTGTTATATCACCAATCGTCCAAAATATCATACGGGTTCGACTCCTCCACAATTCTATCAATCGATAAGATTCGATAATTATTGTCCTAGACTACCATTTCCCTTGCCTAAATATTCCTTACCCAGATAGAATTTCAAATTTTTATCAAAGTGTATTTTTCCAGTGGGATGGATGGTGAATGAAATCCTGAAACACTCATTCCACTTCTCAAATTCGGGATCCATTTCTGTCAAAATAAGCGCTTGTGCCAGAATAATAATTCAATCCATATAGATTACGGGAGGAGAATCGAATTAGCAGGGGTGAATTCCAAGTGAATTACACTAATTATACGAATTAAACTTATCAAATGAAGCATAATTAATTTAGCTATGTTTGTCAAGTAGTCCTATAACTTCTTTCTCCAATTCATGATACAATTCCATCCTGGAAATTGAACGTAATAAATCTACGGCATGTTCATTCCTTCCAATTTCTATCAGATACTTAGAAAATTGCAATTTATTAAATGCAGTTTCATCAATCTTTAACATATTTTCAAAAGCATCAATTGTCTTCTCCTTATCATCATTTTCCTGGTAGAACTCCACCATATCTCCCCAAGTGACCCC
>CAZRLL010000337.1:0-2916 GCA_964600735.1 uncultured archaeon | reverse complement strand
TTGTATAACTTTATCTAAATAATCATAATATTGGTTTAACTGTCACAAACCCCAAGAGCTATGACTCTTGAGGATTTATATCTCAATCTTTATGGACAGGAGGCTGAATCTTGAGTTTAGTTGAGGAGTGGAAACAAGATTTTCTAGATCTATGGCTGAACATAAGATTTGAGACTTTAAAAAATCTGAGACAAAAGCGGCTAATTATTGTTGCCATAATTGCTTTAGGATTACCAATATTATTCTATATTATCCCGGTGCTTTCTGGAAACGATCTACCAGAAAATTCTCAAGAATTCTTAACCGATATCATGTCATTCACCAACCTCATAATCGTATTAAATGCGATTTTTCTTGGTGGGGATGCAATAAACAGCGAAAAATATAATAAAACTGCCCTTCTGATTTATCCATTACCACAAAGACGAACGGCAATATTCATGGGAAAATTTATGGCTCAACTCTTAACATCTTGGACGGTTATTGCAATTTTCTATGGCACATCATCAGTAATTATTTCCATTGCCTATCGCTTTGATTCCCTATCCAGTGAAATCATCAAATCAATTCTGTTTGCTTTTGTCTACATGACTGCCCTAATGTCATTAGCCTTTTTCCTTAGCAGTCTGGTAAATAATCCTGCATCAAGCATGATGTTTACGTTTTTCATTGTCTTCATGTTGCTTCCTATAACCTCAATGATCCTCGCAGGCATTGATTATAACACTTCATGGATATTGACAAATTATTCAAGTATAATTACTGATGTATTTCGTTTCTCCTCTTCATCATTTGGTCCACCAAATATTACTTCAGAATCGATAAACTTCAACAAGGGAGTCAATCTATGTTTAATCTATTCACTTATTTTTACCGCATTTTCATGGTACTATTCCATGAAACAGGAGGTATAATCCAATGAAATTTATAAAACCAAAAATCCAAATACTACTCTGTTTATCTATTATCCTATTTCTTAATGTTTCAAATGGATATTCCTCTGCATATCCTAGTAACACTAATCCATCTAAAATTAGAACAGATCAAATTGAAGGAGTTCATTTTCCAGTAATTCTAGTTACAAAAATATTGGTCAATACACAAGAACCGGAAGAGGGACACCCCATAGATATTACTGTTACAATTAAAAATGAGGATATAATAACATTTAACCAATTATTGACACTCCATCTCGCATTTGACTTGGAATCAAGAGATCTACATTCCACTGAGGAAAGTGAGTCGGAGTTAATAATTAATCGTACATTGTCCACAATTGAAGATGGGGATACACTTGATGTTCCTGTTACTTTTGAAATAAAGGGTGGGGAGTATTCAATTAATGCACATTTGAAGTACAATGGTACAACAATACCCACATCTGCCTATACTACCACAATTCAAGTGATGGGACCACCATTAGGAGATATTCCAAGACTTATTATATCTGTCATCATAATTATTTTTGTCATCCTTGCCGTGATGCTTATACCATCAGTTACCGATAAGTTCAGGAAATTCAAACACTCTAATGGTGATAATAACAACGAAAAAATATAACTTCAATCTGATTTAATATTGATTTTACTTACAGTATCAAGAATATCACAGATAGTATGTATTTTGCTATTATGATCCCGCTTGTTATTGATTAGAACAGTATGGTATCCCTGATTTTCAGCATCTTTCAAATCGAATGAGTAGCTATCTCCGACAACACAGATCTCTTGAGGGTTTAATATCTCTTTTTTTCTAATTAAGTTATAATAATCAATTTTTTTCCTTGAAAGTAGGTCACAGTTTTCATTATCATAATTCACAATATAGGTCTCTTTGATCAATTGCTCGATTCCAAGGATATTTCGGACTCGTTTAGAAAAACTAGGAGTCGAACCAGTGACAATGTAAATTGGCAAATCTAGCTTTTGAAGGCAATCAACCAGCTCCGGATCCGCTTTTAAAATTTTTTCAACTTCGAGGGTTTCAATAATTTGTGAAGCATAAAAATGATGGTCGATATTCAAATGATCTAGAATATCATACCAATTATTACCAAAACTTGAAAGTGTATTTTTAAGCCACTCATCATATTTAATAATTTCAATTTTAGCCTCTCTAACAAGGAATTTCTTTAAATTATTGCGAAATTGATCTCTCATGGGTATACTTAAGTACAAAGTATTATCCTGATCAAATATTACAGTTCTTATCAAATTAGTACCCCAGATGGTTATCCCAATCATATTTATTGTAGAATTTAAATGTGTACAGTTGTTCGATACATAGTTATTCAAATAATTTTTTCTGTTACTTCCCAATAAAAAGCCGTGCAAATATTACAGTTATATTCCAATATCTTCATCCCATAGTTCGGGATTTACTTTAATAAATGATTTCATTAGTTCTTTGCATTCCTTATTTTCAATATTGATTAATTCAATACCCTTGGACTTACTGTAATCTTCAGGACCTTTAAAGGTCTCATTCTCACCAATTATCACTTTTTTAATTTTATATAGCAATACAGTTCCAGTACACATATCACAGGGGGATAATGTCGAATATAAGGTAGCACGTTCATAATCCTTCGCCCGGAGACGTCCTGCATTTTCTAGGCAATCCATTTCCGCATGTAATATCACGCTATTCTTTTGAACTCGCTGATTGTGTCCCTTTCCAATTATCTTTCCATCTAGAACCAGTACCGATCCGATTGGGATCCCACCTGCTTTCAATCCTTTCTTTGCTTCTTCAATTGCTGCTAGCATGAATTTATCCGTTTTCATTCAAGTTGCTATCGAAATAATTACTATTACAATCCATCTTTTAAAAGTAGTAAAAATGAAATATAATTATATTTCAAATGATTATATAAGATATTTTCAATATTGCTCATCTAATTACGAAATGATTTTT
>CAZRLL010000336.1:0-2937 GCA_964600735.1 uncultured archaeon | reverse complement strand
TGTTTTTGTTTCCACAACAAGGTATCGGGAAGAGATTGGTAAATTGAAAGTTATATTGGATATTGATCGAAAAATATAAAACAAAAGGAATCAAAAATCACATGGGACATGAAAGCAATAATTCTAGCGGCTGGAGACGGTACAAGATTAAAGTCATTAACTGAAAACAATCCTAAGCCATTAATAAATCTTTTAGGATTGACATTGATTGAACGAGTGATACAAACCGTAAAACAGAGTTCAATTGATGAATTTATTATTATTACAGGCTATCAAGGAGATAAGATAAAGGAAAAATTAGGTGATGGAAGCAAATATAACACAAAGATAACCTACGTTGAAAATAATGAATGGAATAAAGGAAATGGTATCTCTCTATTAAAAGCAAAGAAATTAGTTAATGATAATTTTGTATTATTAATGTCTGATCATATTTTTGATCCACGCATTATCAAAGAGCTCATCAACTACAATCTTACAAGTTCTGTAGCTTTAGCAATCGATCGAAAAACACCAGCAGAAGATGATACAACTGTTCTTGAAAAAAATGGAAAAATAATACATATTAGTAAAAATTTAACGAATTCAAACGGTATAGATACTGGAATTTTCTTATGTACTCCAAAATTATTTTCCTACGTCGAAGATGTGCTTAAGGAGGGAATGACTGAACTTTCAGATGGAATACAAAGAGCTGCGAAAAATGAAGATGGAGAAATTTTTGACATAACAACAATTGATTCTTATGTCACAAAGATGAGAAAACTCGTCAAACCCTGGTGGATTGATATTGATACTGTAGACGATTTGAAACAAGCTAAAAACATGATAATAAGAAATGCGAGTAAAAATCCTTCTGATGCACTTGCAGCATATATTCACAGACCTATTGAAAACACATTGGTAGCCCATCTGGCCAATTTTAATATCACACCAAATCAAGTAACAATTATATCCAATATTTTAGCATATACGGCAACAGCATTATTTTTACTTGGATTTCTATTATATGCATCAATCATAACTTTTATTGTAGGAATAGTTGATGGGTTGGACGGGAAACTGGCAAGAGTGAAATTACAATCAAGTAAATTGGGGTTATTAGAACATTCCTTTGACTTATTATTTGAATTTTCCTGGTTCATTGCCCTATCATTGTTTTTATTTAGCTCAACTGGAAGTGCTACTCCATTGATTTTGTCGTTATTAATTATTGTATTTATTTCCTTCTATAGACACGTTTACGATCAATTTAGAAACGCTTCAGGAATGAGTTTAGATGATTACGGATACTTTGAGAGAAGGTTTAAAAGAATAGCTGGAAGAAGAAATCTCTTTAACATTCCAATTCTTCTAAGCATATTGATTGGACAGCCGATCTTTGGTCTATATTTTATCACTTTCCATACCTCATTAACAGCATTTGTATATGCTACACGAGCTGCGAAGCATTTGCGTATGTTAGACCAGATAATTTAGATCTAACAAAATCTAATTAATATTCTGCAACTCCATGAACATTTAAATTTACTTGCTTTGATCCCAATTTCAATTCAATTCTCAAATGAAGTCTCAAATCCTTCAGAGATAACCAGATATTCAAGAAAGTTGCAGGTCTATTACATCAAGCAATTAAGAGTGATGATGTTGATAAAACAGCAATTGATGTTGCTAAAAAAACCAAGTTGGGGATAGCCAAGGACATTTTTAAGAAGAGTATTTCATTTGTAGTAAAAAGTATTTTTGGATTTATTCTGAGACTGGCAGAATCCATCGTCTTTCCACATCGAGCACTGATCAATCTATACCTGCTTACTAAAGCTGGCTTGGGACTCGGAAAAAACCTATTCAATAAAAAATGATGCTTCCCGGTTTAAATATTACAAACCTGGCGAATATCATACCTGTTATCTAGTATCTCTTTTGAAAAAGAATACCGACAAGAAAATTGATGGAATTTTAAAATCTCTGAGAAATCTAAGAAACCAGAGAAATACATTATCTGAAGAATATGACCATCAATTGACAAGAACGATGGTTGACTATATCGATAAATTACAGGATCGATTTGAGGCATATGTGGCAGTGGGTAGATTGAGAGGGATTAGAAACAGAGCAAGAAGAGGAAATGGTAATAAAGCCCACAGAAAAAGGATACACAAGTGGGCTTTTGCACGAATTACCAATATGCTTGAGTATAAACTGGCATTGATTGGTCTGAAAAATCGATTTAGTGTGGTGGATGAGAAGTGGACCTCAAAAACCTGTTGGAAATGCAATAATAAGGGTGAGCGACCAAGACAACCTTATTTTGTTTGTATCGACGATAAGTGTTTGTGGCATGGAGATGCAGATTTTAACGGTGCGATTAATATCTCCAAAAAATTAATTAAAGAATTCAGGCTTACCAATCCCAAAGACTGGGGAGTAAGAGGATTAGGAAGGTATCTTCCTGTCGTTTCAGTCAATACTGGAACACGGCAAAGCAAGAACCTACCGAAGATCCGCAAGGGGAGTCCTATTACATTATCGAAAGGTAATGGAAACGCTGGTACTGATCGACAGTCAAGCTTGATTGAATTCGATCATTATGATCTGCCAGTGGAAAAAGACATGGAAATCCTGTCTCCGGAGAAATCAGTGGATGGAGGAGTAGGAAGGAAGCACGTTTTCGCAAGAAAAGAGGTCCTTGTTACTCGAAAGAGGATGGCGACATCAAACAAGGACTGCTGAACATGTATTCATATATATGAAAATGGTCATGCGGCGATGCTTATAGATTGTTATAAATTGCACTAGATATAGCGTTAGTTTTGAATATTTTTAGGAGCGGAACAGTATACGTCTTAGATTCTTTTACATCAGTTAAAAAGTATATATATACTTTTCCAACCATGATACTCTTTGTTATTAGACAATATTGGTCTCGGGTTTGAT
>CAZRLL010000335.1:0-2950 GCA_964600735.1 uncultured archaeon | reverse complement strand
AGAAATTCTTTGTTTCATTTATGATAACAGAAAGAGTTAATTAAATCAGAAAACCAACTATTACTAAAAACTAGTAACGGTTAACTCATGACATTTTTTTTTATTTCAAAAAATTTACTGATATGCTAAATATTCAAGAATAAGAATTTCTTATATATTCTGTGGTGAAATTAGACAAGCAAGTATTTCAGATTAATTATAGGCTCTTTTCCTCAAATTAATATTAATCACAAATACAACCAAATCTTTCTCTATAATCGGATAGATTATGCGATCTTTTCCAATCCTCCAAGAAAATTTACTCTTCAATGGTCCAAGTAATTGCTTTCCAGATTTTGGAACCTCTGAAAGTGTTTCTAATGCAGCAATTAGTCGTTTTTTCTCTTTTTTTTTATATTTCGAAGAAACTTGGCAGCATTGATACTTAAACGAATTTCACATTTTCTAGCAGACAATTATCCTACTCCTTGGCTAGATCTTGTAATGAAATTGTTTGATTACTTATGTAATCTTTTTCCGCTTCTTTAATTTCTTTCAATAAATCAGGATTTTCCAAAATCTCAAATGTTTCCAAAATTTGATCCAATAAATCTCTTGTGTCACGAAATTGCTTTTTCATGTTATCTGTTAAATAAAAAACAGGATTAGAATTATCGATTTCAGTCATTTCCAATTATACTAGTGATTTAAATATTAAAAAGTATCTATGATAAAGACTCACCTTTTGTGATCATATGAATATTGAATAGAAAAATATCTGCTAATTCGCTATATGGGACAGTACCTTTTTTGCTAATCATTTAATTTTTGATCGGTATTATTTCACCATTAGTAAGAGAAGCAGCATACATTATTGCTGCTTTTATATCTTCTTCCTTCAATGATGGATATTCTCTTAAAATTTCTTTTTCAGTTATTCCTTCAGCAAGATTATCCAAAATAACTGAAACCATTATTCGAGTACCTTTTATGCATACTTTACCCCCACATATATTTGGATCAGCAGAGATGCGATTTTTCCAGTCAAGGTTGCTCATTCTTGTTATCATACTCCGTATGTATCTCTAAATACATAAAGTTATATAAAAAGATCATTTGAAATAAAATTATACAGAGTAGTACTTGTTCTTCCTGCATGGTTAAAATTTAACATATTTCAAAACTGGTCATAATTTTGCTTTATTTAATTCGTCAATAAAGGCACGAAAATTTGTTTTCTCATCTCGTAGCTTATTAATAAATAATATCCATTCTTGTTCCTTTTTATTTTTTACCAATATTTCTTTGATGTTTGTTAAATATTTGCAAGCCCTATTATAGTGATCTCTTTTCTTTTGGTCAATTAAACATTGTACCATGATATTATTTAGTTCGATAGCATCTTTATAATACCTATTTTCAGCAGCACTTGCTATTTTTTCAGTAATATCCAAACTCCAATCCTCAGCATCATGCTTCCAATTAAGCTTAATGCTTGTAATAGCTTTTTTTATGTCATTTTCATCTAAGTAGATTTCTGCAAGTGAATAATAATCTTCTATAGAAGAAAATTGATCTAGTAAATTATTTCTAGTATTTTTCCATTCTCCAATTTTCGTTGCTGATTGTTTTATATAATTGTAGAACTTGTGGGTTGGATTTTGAAAAAATATTTTTTTATCAATATGATAAGATTTTTCAGGGATATTGGCTTCTAAATAATATTCATGCAACCAATATAGGATCCTATGGTCATCACTATTATTAACCCGATAGTTTGCAATTCTTTCTGCATTTTCTTTAAAATCATTTTCTTTTAATAAATCTAATCCAAGTATAATCTCACCATCCTTCAAATCTTTAATATAGTTTTCTGCTTCATCAACTTTTTGCAATTCTAAAAGTTTAGATATGTAGAGGCTATGATCCCCTGCTTTTTTTGCTCGCTTAAGAAATATTTCAGGAGTTAAAAATTCTTTTTGAAGGTGTAATAGAAATGAATTTAGCTGGTTATAACTCCTATGATCTGTATTCTTGATTTTAGATAATTTTTCTTCTATCCAAGTAATTACTTGTAATTTTTCCTGTTTCTTTGTCTTGTGTTCTATTATATCAGGTACATTATAACCAATTTCAATTCCACCATAATCAATATCAAAATAATAGGTATGAAAGAGAATTTCAAGTATGTATTCTCGTAAATTTTTTTCCTCTGTTTTTTCTAGACCGATTTCTAGGCCATCTACACAATCATTAATAACCTCGATAATTTCTCCTTGTTCGTCGTAAATATCTTCATAGATATCAATTATTTGTTTTATAATTGTATCAAATATCTGTATAGCACTGCTTACATCGTTATTTTCAATCAACTCATTTCCAAATGAGACTATGGAATCAAGATCAGATGCGATAGACTTACTACTACCTAATCTTAAGTCTTGAAATTTGTATAGAATATCAGACACTCGGTTTGTGTAGTAATAGATAATACTTACTTTTGTATTATTTACATGACTAGATAATATTGCTTCAACAAAAGCTTCATTTTTTGAATCTACATTAGCAATCGTTTCAATTATATTAATCAAATGATCTTTAGACAACTTTTTTAGAGAACTTTCAATATTTATTCTTTCTACAAATTCTTCTGGTCGATTTATCCATGTTAATAGCAATGCGACAACGTGTTTACACCTCCCTGATTGCCCAACAGGACATGAACAATTAGAAAAAATAATTTTGTTCCCTTCAACAATAGTCTCGACATCATAATTATTTCGATATGATCCTTCACAAACTGCTTTTATAGATTTCTGGCTTATTTTTCCTCGATGTATCTTTCTTGCTTGGAAGTATTTTTGTCCTCTTTCATAACTTCGATGATCTACATATTTTTTGATGTCCGATTTTCTTAGTTTCATCTATCTATTTCAATAGTTGAATCCAATATATTTCATCTTTTTCCTAA
>CAZRLL010000334.1:0-2956 GCA_964600735.1 uncultured archaeon | reverse complement strand
TAATAAAGAATTATTAAATTTATGTACAAATGTCTAAGAAAAATTCTGAAAGTTGGCCATCTTGATAGTAGGATAAATGAAAACCAATTATTGTGCCCTTTTTATCGATATTCAGTATCATTAATATCCAACCTGATATTTTTATAGGCTATACAAAATAAAATTTTAATTCGTTCGTACTTTATCTTCATTTCATTGAGGCTTCATGTTTAGCTTGTGGAGTAGTACCATCAACCATATCATTTTTCAGTAATTCATGTTCAACTTCCCACAGTGGTACGATTGGAACAATTTTATTGAGTAACCAATAAAAAAATATGAAGAAGGAGAGTTGAGCCAATGAAATCCAAATTTCAGCTGCACTTGGAATATATGTTACTATTTTTTCATGCAAGATGGGGACTTGTAGGGTTGGCACTGTTATAATGTATCGTTTTAACCATGCACCTACATTAACAAGTAAACTAGCTACTAAAGCGATCCAATGAATTTTTTTGGTTTCTTTATCATCGAGTTTTAGCATATAAAAACACATAAACATCGGAATTAGCATTGTTCCAATAATAATAAACCAGAATGTATATGCATGTGTTCCATAATATATCTCGTTGTATAATTCAATTTCATAGACTTCAGATTTATAACCAGGAGTTAACAGTTCATTCACAGTTAAATAAATATATGCAATATTTGTGACTATCAGTATTTTGGTTATTTGTTTTATATGGTGAGTTGTGAAAAAATCTTCAAGATGGTACACTTTAGCAAATATCACAAGTGCTGAAAGTAAAGCAGCAGTGCCTGAAAAAATTGCCCCTCCAATAAAATATGGACCAAATATTGTAGAGTTCCATCCAGGTCTCCATGTCATCGCCATAATCCAAGAAACTACTGTGTGAACCGAAAGAGCAACTGGTATTATATACCATTTGAATCTACCCATAATTCGGTTTTCTAAAACCTCAAATTGTTCAGGAGTTCCTCTCCACCTCACTGCTAACAATGTATACAGTCGAACTCTCCATTTATGTTCTAGAGGATCTAGGTTATCCCTGTAGTATGCAAAATCAGGAATGATCGGTGTATAGAAAAATATGAAACTTCCGACGAGATAAAATGCAATTGATATTACATCCCATATCAATGGTGAGTCAATTCTGGCAAAAAAGATCATATTTAATACTCGATCAATGCGACCCATGTCTATTAAAACAGACGCTGCACCCATAAATAGAGAAACTATTGTAACCTCTTCAGCCACTCTTGTGATTGGTGTTCGCCACTTGGCATCTAAAGTACGCAAAATTGCAGAAATAAGCATCCCCACATGACTCACACCTATCCAAAAAATAAAACTGCTTATATATACTCCCCAAAAAACTTTCGAACTTAAATTTGTAACAATCAAACCTTCTCGAAGCTGTTTGTAAGCGTAATAATAACCAAATCCAATCACCATTATTAGAAAAGGTATTGACATCACAAGTAATTCATTTCTTGTTGTATTGAGCATTGCATCTTCCACTAACTTTCGACGTCTAATCACTTCTTCTTCTGTTATTTTCATCTGTTTGGTCGACATTACGTAGAACCTCCTTCATTAGCAGGTAAATAATATACCCTCGGTTTTGTGCCCTCTTCTTCTTTCCAGCGAAATCCTGCTCTTTTCTCAATTATTTTATCTAATAACTGTGTTTCTCCTTTTGAGTTGGTCACTGAATTTTCACGTATATTCCCAAAATAAAGTGCTCCGTTATGACATGAAGATACACAGTGAGGGAGTTTCCCCTCGAATTGTAATCCACAAAATTCACATTTAGCTGTTACTCCCTTTTGTTTTACTAGTGAAAATGGCATTTGATTATCAAATTCTTCCTCTGGGATTTGATTTGATTTAGGATTTTTCTCCCAATGAAAGAATCTAACCTCATAAGGACAAGCGGCCAGGCATAATCGGCAACCAATACATCTATCATGATCAATTAATGATAATCGGTCACCTGTTCGCTGCCAAGCGGCACCAACAGGGCATACATGTACACACGGTGGATTTGTACATTGTTGACATGGTCTTGGAAAGAAGTGAGGTTTTGACAAGGGATTTTCCTTCACCTCAAATACTTTTATGTAGTGATGATTATCAGGGGCATAATGTCCATCTATACATGCTTGGGTACACTTTGGAACCTCATCATCAGTACATCCATCACATTTTTTCAAATCAATTACCATAGTCCATTCAGAATCGTCAATACGCCATTGGTTATAGGGTCTATCGCTTTCATTAGAACTATTACCATCAGAAGCAAAAGTGGTTATGTCTGTTAGTGCTACCGCAGTACCAACTAATCCCAATCCTTTGAGAAAATCTCGTCTGGTTACTTTCAAATGTTTTTAGCCTCCTTTTTTTCGTCATCAAATTTTTTTCCGAGTTTGCTTATTCTAACCCATCCCAACATTGAAGTAATATAGACATAAAGCAAAATTATAATTATCATAAAAAATCCTGTTAACATGAAGGATCGAACAAAGCGTGCACCTAGTACATTTCTTAAATCATCATACTCATTTTCAGAGATGTCTTCAGGAATGTTGATAGTCACGATTTTTATCTCTTCATCACGTTTAAGGTACTCATTTCCCTTAAAAAGAGAAATATAAGTAACATCACCAGTTTTGTCAATTGTTTCTATTACTTCTGCTATACCCTCGCTGTTTGTTTTTGCCGAAGCAATTAATACCTTACCGAAAAGAGTTTTTTTGTAAAACCATATCAAAAGATCATTTAGATCTCCATTGGCAGATGATACATGTGTAGTGAATGTTAATTGGTTATTATCTGAATCAATATTCACATCTAGATTTTGACTAACTTTTACTGGTGGGGAAAATGAATAATCAAGAATTTTCACTGATAATGATTCAGAATGTGAATGATGTTGAAATCCAAAATTGT
>CAZRLL010000333.1:0-3026 GCA_964600735.1 uncultured archaeon | reverse complement strand
CTAGGTATGGGCTAGAGTAATTTTTCAGCTGATACATCAGATATCTGTCGATCGAAATGGATAAAATATTGGGGAAATAATTCTGACGCAGGCCTGCACATTCAAGCGATTAGGATGTTTTACAAACAGGCAGAACAGGCAGAAGAAGAAGAAAAAGCAATAAACTCTACCTTAAGAAAATTCAGCCAACAGTATTATGATCAATTCTTAGAAGAAGTCATAGAAGAAAATAAGAAGAACTTTAAATCTCAATTAGAAGAATTTAGTGCACAGGAGGAGAAAATTAAGGCGTTTAATAAGGAAATTAAAATTAAAAATCAAGAAATAAAACGAGTTTATACACTTGAATTAGAAGAATACGAGCGTCAAAGGGGTCTAATAAAAGAAAATTATTCAAAACTGAAAAGATCTTTGATTGGGGGGATTAAAATAATTTTTGGATTAAGTCCACATCCTGATGAAATTATGAATAATAAGTCGTTAACTCCACCAATTAAACCTAAATCATTACCTTATAAAAGATATGAAAAATTTAAACCTAGTGAAGAATTTATGGAGATCGCGAAAGAGAAAGCTTGGAAACTTGCTAAAAACAATCTTAATAAAGCAAGATTAGAAGTAATGAAATCAAAACAAAAGAAGAAGTCCGGCAAAGTAGCATTTTCAAATCCTGAATTCGAAGAAATATATACAGTTTTTGAAGAGGAAAGCAAAAAGATACGCTAAAAGGGATGACGTTCAGCTCTACATAAACAAAGATATGCCATCGCTCTAACCTGTCACCACATCTAACAAACATTTAATCATTCTAGGATTCAGTTATGTTTAAATCATCATAATCTCTAGGGAGGAGATCTCCTTTATGGAAACAATAGTTTAAGAAGTCATTCCATGTCCTTATTCCGAGATTTCTGATTATCAAATTATTCATTACTTACGGGAAGCAGAAGAAAGACCTGTTTGAATTGTGAAATGTTATCATCAAGTTTCCATACTAAATCTTTCTGAAAACATCCAATAATTGACGGTTTTCAAAAAGTTTTGAGATGGGCTCTTTAAACGAATAAAATTCAGTCTGCTAATCTTCTTCTGCTAATCTTCGTAATATTTTCACCTTAATCAATTGAATTAAGCGTAGATAAAATCATTTTTTTTCGTTTCTAATCTTGGTATATTATTATTGGTGAAAAGTCCTGATCCAATCAATATACTCCAACTCGATACTAAACTATTTGTTAATAATGCGATCGATACTTGAAGGTCTATGATTACTTTTGTTCCAGATGTATTGATATCAAAATCAGTTGATATTGGCCGATCAGGCTCTGGAACTCTTACAAAAACTACTTCGTCAACGACCCACTCTTCCCATTTATCAGTGTCTTGTAACAATTCATCTGCTCTACGGAATAATTCATCATCATCCTCATCTAGATAATCATTATATGACATAATTATATATTCCTCTTCTCCTTATATAATCTTTTTTGATTATTCTTCGCATTTCTTCCACTAATTATTCTGTATCTGTTACCATTTAATATTACTGCTACTAAAATGAGGTATCGACCTTGGTTTGTTTGACCAATTAAAAAATGTCTATTATCACCATGAGATTGATCAGATACTCCATGTGGTCTATTTTTCATGAACTCATCAACTTCATTCTTTGTTATATTTTTTTTAGATAGTTTTTCCTCTATCCAATCATTCCATACAACTTCAATAATCCCCCAATTTGGCATTTTATTTAATCCAAAGCTAAAAATTTTGAATATGTACCAGAATAATATTGAATTATGTGAATTACAAATAATGATGCTTTTCTGACCATAGCTAATTTCTCATAGAAGAGTTGTTTAGAAATAGCTCCTTCATTAAGAAGTATTTCTTCAAACATTATTTCAGCATTTATGCCAACGAATTTGACTGTTTTCCCTTCTTTTTGAGTATCAAAATCTACTCCAAGAGTGATTAATGTAGTAAACATTTTAAACCAAAATTCCTCAAAATTGTCATTATCTAATTCTGAAAGAGCTTCTATGTGTTCTGGTGCAACCTTTAAACCATGGGAGATAACTAATCTATTTTGTTTAGCAACTGGAACTATAATATTTCCTCTAGCGTTTGGACCTAACATGATTTCCATAATTCTTAATGCTTGAGGGTGTTTATGTTCTTTGACAAGAAGATCATCTTCTTTCAACCAGTTTTTTATGATATCAAATACTGCTTCTGAATTTAACTCATCGCTACTCATCAAATAATACTTGTCATTATTGTTTTTAATGTTTTCTAATCTCCCTTCTATCAAATTTTATTGCGTTTAGTATTCCCTATGATCTGAATATTGCTCCATTCTAATCTTGTATTTCACTCAACAACTCAATTGGCAATGCATTCATGTAATCAATAATTGATGAATTTGAAATTATGCCTGTTCTTTGAATTATTTGCAAATCAGATACTTTTTCGTACAAATACCTTGCTCGTAACACCTGGGCGTGTGATATCAAGGTGGTTTCAGGAATAAAAATTGCAATATAAGCTATAATAATTTGTAATATGAGAAGTAGAGAATTGATATAAGTACCCCTGGGAAACCATGGTAAAGTTAATGTGCACCAGGATAGTAAAAGTACAGCAGCTATTCTCCAACCAGAACGAGACAAAAGAATTTTGGGAGTCGGATTTACTGGTTCTATAACGAAATATGCATAAACAAGTAGACAAGCTCCGAAAATACGGTACCCATCGGCTAAAAATGAATGAGCAGAGGAATAAATAACCACTCCTCCCTGTGTAACCAAACCAGCCCCTTTTGGAAAATATGTATTATGTCTTGCAGGCATATCCATGAAAATGAAACAACATAGTTGTCTTGTCCGTGCAAGTTCGGGTGCACGGTAGTGCCTATTCGTCCCAAGAAGGACAAGTCTCTAAAGGGCGAGACTGGCACCCGGTTCAAATGATGAAACAACATAAAAGAAGGAGGAGGAAATCACGGTTTCCTAATTTGGTAATAA
>CAZRLL010000332.1:0-3052 GCA_964600735.1 uncultured archaeon | reverse complement strand
ACAGTAGTCGCGGAACCTTAGAAATTTAACTAATTAACGCGCAAACTCACTAGTTAAAGCAAAGATTCAAAAAGTGGTATTTTGGCTGAAAGTTGAACAAAACTTGTATACAACCAATAATACCAATTCAAGATCAAATGTACAGATCAAAAAATATGTTGATCGTGGTTTGGCTGAAAGCCAAACATGGATTAATTCTTCAACATATTATTCTTCAGATCTCCTAGTTAGGGTTCTTTTGGATACTTCATTAGCAAAAGCTTCTGTAGAAGATCTCTGTACAAATAGGATAGATTATCCCTCACCAGATACGGTGATGGCAATGTTGGCAAAAACACATTGCAATAGTTCCAGGGATAAACTAGAAGCTCAAGTGGCACAACTGTATCAAAATCAAGTTAAGCATCATTCCATGTTCAAAGGAAGAAAACCACCAAAGGTGATATTAGCTATTGACCTTCATGATGAAGAATATTATGGATCCCATCTTTATGATGGCACCAAACGATTGACTCTGTTTTCTCAGAGAAAAAAGCGGAATGCCTTGCGTTTTGCCACATTAAGCATCGTTTCAGCAAATAATCGATGGACCTATCCTTTAACGATTGGATTTGTGGTTAACTATCTCGGTCAAGAGAGGGTAGAAGTGGTGAAACGACTTCTTAACCAGATCAATCTTCCAATGAAGATTGAATGCTTGTTAATGGATGGTGGGTTTAATGATGCAACACTATTTGAGTATCTGGATAACCATAAAATCAATTTTCTGGTCAGAGGAAGAATTTCAAAGAAAAAAAGGTATGGTGGCAAAGTTGGAAGTAACTTTGCATACACAACTGGTAAAAGCAAATATCTGGTTGAAGCGTATTTGTTTTCAAAAAGAGGAAAAAATGGGAAATTGAAGTTCGTGTTGTTACTGGGTAGTAGTCGGTATCGATTTTCAATTAACAAAGCAAAGTCTCTGTACAGAAAACGATTTCGAATTGAGAATACCTATCGTCATGCCAGAGGTTTCAAAATCAGAACTAGCACTACCAAAATCCAACTACGTTGGATTATGTGGGCATTCGCCCACTT
Source organism: uncultured archaeon (assembly GCA_964600735.1). Lineage (GTDB taxonomy): Archaea > Asgardarchaeota > Heimdallarchaeia > Heimdallarchaeales > Kariarchaeaceae > LC-2. The sequence continues at coordinate 1,975 of CAZRLL010000332.1, read as the reverse complement.
TCTGGAATTGATCTGGGAACTGATTAGATATGTTTTTCAGGTTCAAAATCTTTCAAATGTATCAATGTCGTCAGAAAGAGTTTGTACGCGTGGTACAAGAGCAGTTGAGGATAATGCTATCTTCTCAATTGATGTGACAAATACTAGATTAAAAAAGGAGGTGACTGATTAAAAAGGAACTACTGGTAATGCAAAAATTGAAATAATCGATTTATCATAAATTTGTTAGAGGATAAGAAGTTACTGCTCTCAAAACAGAAGTAACAGAAGTTACTGCTGGCAAACCAACGGAAAACACTTTAATATTGAGTAATTGTTTTATAATCATGTCTTATGAATACCTTAAAAAATTGGTTTTAATCTATTTTCTTCTGCTTTTGTTATTATCTGGTCAGTTATTGATCCTTGTCAGTCCAGCAGAATCCACATCTTCTAAAGAACTGAGTGTTAATATCGGAGGTTCAACTTCAAAATCATATAATTTTGATAAATTTACTAAGAAACCAGATTCGCTAGGAATAGACAATGTGAATTTAACTGATTTGTCTGTTGTTAATGCAACAACCTATACTTACAATGATCCTATAAAAGAACATTCTTGGGATTTCTATCAAGTAGTAGTTACAATTATTAATATTAATATAACAAATGATCATGATCCTGATTGGCTTGGTTTAGGGGGCGGAGAAATATTTATTGAAGGTACGGTAAATAGTAATTACACTAGGTTTCCATCATCGGGAAACGAATTTAATATAGGAGATGGGGAAAATCTTCAAGTAAATATTGATTTATTATATACTAAGACTAAACGCATTGATTTAGATATTGAAGTACGGGAGGAAGATTCTGGTCCAGACGATTCTTTAGGTTGGGTTCGCTTTGATACATTAAATCCAGAGAATCAAACTGTTGAAATCAAAACAGATAAAGGTGATGCAATACTAACTATTCAAATTACAGCAATACTGCTTGAAAATGAAATAACTGCAGGGGAATTGCTTAATTACTATAAACCAATCTTATATGTAGATGATGAATCAGGTAATAAAATGCCTGACTATGTTGTTGGTCGTGTAATAAGAGGAAATGATAGCGGAACTATAGCAATTGTACTACAATATTATTTTTATTGGAGTGCTGAATATTTTCCAAAGTTCGTAAGCAACTTTAAAACCCATGATAATGATTTTGAAGTCTTACTGTTGTATTTTGATATAGATGATTTTACTGAACCTTACCGGATCGTGTTTAACAATTACTTTTATACTGATACTATTGCAAAAGATCCAGGTTTTCCTGCGGAGGATATCTTAATTCTTGAAAACAATACCCAGAAAAATTCAGAGGAGAATTACATTACAGTAATCTCTTCAGATTTACAACCACTATTAGGAATAACGACCGAGCAAAAAGCAAGAACTATTCCGATTTCTGAAATATCCGAATGGAAATATGACATCCTAGATAGTAGAAAAGATGTAAGACGGACTACATTGTCGGGATTTAGGACTTTTCAACTTACAGTTGAGACGAGTTATCATTCATTTGATTTAGGAAATGGAGAAAAAGAATTTGGAAACAATTATTCAGTTCAAGCACTGAATCAATCAATACTAGAAAGTTGGTACCAAATAATTGAACAGACTTTTGCTGATGGTACGAAAATTTTGAGTGAATTTGGTATTGATGTACCTAATACTGGGCCTTTTACTCATGATGTAAAGCAACTTTTCACCAAACCATATTTGATAAGTGGATATGGCAATGTAGTAGAGAAAGCAGGTGCAATAACCAAAGCCAAAAATTCCTATATGAATATTACTCAAAGATTAGATCTTGAAATAAAACTAAATATTCCAGGTAAAATAATAATTACCTATCAAACTCCCTTATATGCCGGTACAGATACCGAAATTAATTTTGAATTAATAGCAAATATGAATGATCTATATTTTGAATTAAGTTATGATTT
>CAZRLL010000331.1:0-3080 GCA_964600735.1 uncultured archaeon | reverse complement strand
GTGGAATAAAATGTACAAAATAGTACATGATTATAAAGCTTTGAATGAACGGTAAGCTAGATATAAAGGATCCCGTTAGTAAATATGTTCCGATTAATGTAGGTTTACAGGAAGTTCCAATTACTATTCACCACCTGATGTCTCATTCCTCGGGTATTCCAAACCTTGGTTCGGCAGAATTAATTATTGGTCAGAATTATCCAATTGATATTGGATTTCCACCAATTCCTTTTTCAAGTTGGGAAGATTTCTATACTCATATTGCAAAGTTAAATGAAGAGATATTCCATAAACCGGGTGATCACTTCTTTTATTTTAATGGGGGATATACATTACTTGGTCAAATAATTGAAAAAGTTAGTGGTTTGAAATACGAAGAATACATTCGAAAGAACATACTTGATCCACTTGAAATGAATAGGTCTGGTTACCTCGAATCTCATATCAGTAAGGACAATAACATCTCAATTCCCTATGAAATGCTCCCAGGAGCAAATAAAAAACCAAAACCAACTCCTGCAGAATTTCCTTTCAACAAATTCATTTTCGCTCCAGGTGGATTGGTCAGTTCAGTAACTGAAATGGCTAATTACATTATTATGTTAATGAATGAAGGTGAATTCCATGGCAAACAATTACTGGCTAATGAAAAGATAAATGAGATGCATAAATTACACCATAGAGGAAGCTTACATTCTATTTTATCAGCTTTTGAAGGCAATAATGGCTATGGATATGGTTGGGCTGTGTGTGAAAATTTTTTAGGCTATACCTTGATTCAACACGGAGGTGGAATAACAGGTGGAATTTCTTTAATCGGATTTATCAAGGAATTGAAAATTGGTTTTGCTGCTATAGGTAATGCTGCTGGATTTCCCATGCATCAGATTTATGCAGCCTTGGCTATTTTGTTGGACAAGGATCCTGATGAGGAAATACCTTTCTTTATTCGTGATAGTCATTTTAAATCATTATGTGGGGATTATTCATCATACCAAGGAATTCATAAGGTTAAAGTAGTTAATAAATTGGGAGTTTTATATTATGAATCTGAAGAACCTCCGATGAGCTATCCTTTATTCCCTTCAAATGATAATAATAGGACATTGGAATATTTTATTCTGACACCCACCGGTGTGAAAATGCCTGTAGTATTTAGAATAGATAATGATGGAAAGACGCATTTTACATTGGAACGAAACTCTTATCATAGAAATTAACTCGAATATTTCATAGCCTATTTTTATTAAACTTTATATTAAAGGATTTAGATTTTCTCTAAATTAAAAAATCTGATAATACTACCTGATGAATATTTTCTGTTAATTCTTCGATTTTATCCACAAGGTTCATTCGTTCAGATTCGGGCGTATAGTAAGCCCTACCCATAATACAGAAATCAGTCATTCCGATTCTCTGGATAAACCATACTTCATGAGTGCCTATTTCTTCTTTATTATTGTTAGAAAATAATTTTGATTCTCCCAACCACTGCCTAGAAAATGGGATCTCTGATAAAATTTCAAGTAAAATTGCAATTATGCCATCATTCTCCGGCTTATCAAAAATGTGAACAAGACCATCATCTAGATCACAAATAAACAAAGTATCACATATGTGATGAGTTTTGATCTGAAAAGCATCTATTAATGGTTGAATGCTTGGAATAATTTCCCGGGGGAACTTCATTGTATCGATTAATACTGATACGCGGTCTTTATATTCATAATTTAATGCATAATTGTCATCTAGTTCTATGTCCAATAATTTTGGATGAAATCTATCTATGACATGATTTAAAATTTTTGAAGTATATGGCTCATTATCATATTGATCCTGAATAATTACATAGGATAGATTATCCCGTGTAACTATTCCAATTTGATAGCGACCTAGTTCTGTTTCTTTTATAGCACCTTTTGACGGACCTAACTCTTCGCTTAACATTACCATGCTTTGAATCAGTCGAATTAGCAGTTCAGAATCCAAATTTACTTTTTCATTATCGTAAAGCGTGACTCCTTTATGGTTATCCTGATTATAGACAATTAAACGGTGAATCATTTCATTATGCTTCCATCTTCAGTTAACTCTTTTAAAATATTCAGTGACAATTCTTCTAGTCGAGTCACCAATCTATCTCGTTCCAATCCAGGATTATAATATGCCCTACCCATCAGACAAAAATCAGTAAGTCCGATTCTATGAATAAACCAGGCTTCATATGATCTGTTTTGTTTATCGATTACCAGGGGTTTAATCAGCTTGGTTTCTCCAATCCATCTTTTTTCAAACGGAATTTCAGATAATATTTCCATTAAAATCTTGATTATGCCCTCATTATCAGGATTTTTCCAAATATTAACGATTCCGTCATCCAAATCCGCTAACATAAATGTATCGCAGATATCATTGGTGGCTATTAAGAATTCATCAATAAGTGGTTTGATGTCAGGTAATATATGTAGCGGAAATTTCATTGTTTGTAATAGTCTAGATACACTAGCTTTGATTTTTTCTTTATCATCAATGTGATGATTAAGATTTAATCCGAGAAAAGATTCATGCCAGCGTTCAATTACAGACTCTAGTATTCTACTAGTAAACGGTTCGGAATCGTATATATCTTGAACAGCGACATAAGCGAGATGATCTCTTGATAGTATTGCAATTTGATACTTACCCAATTCTGCCTCCTTTAAAGGTCCCTTTGCAGGTCCCATTTCTTCCCCTAATAGCATCAAAGCCTGTACTAACCCAATTAACAAATCTGGTTGCAAACTAATGATGTCATTATTATACAATTCTACACCAACTGACTTATTTCTATCCAGTAACAAAAGAAGATGTATCAATAATCAAACCTTCAAGACTAACTGTATAAAATTAGCATACTTTATTTCTTTGTTCCAATCAAATTGTTAGTCCTACCCAAAATATTATTGAAATAAATCATGGGTCTAGCTAATATATTTTCTATTGATGAAACATTCTAGAGTATATAAAATCTGTTAGAACGCTGGGTAATAAATTTTGAATGATCGAGATGAAAATAAAAAAACAATGGATAGTGTAAAACA
>CAZRLL010000330.1:0-3091 GCA_964600735.1 uncultured archaeon | reverse complement strand
TTGTCCTGATTGATCCGAAACTAAGGACTCACTTTTCGTGATATTTTTCATAGATTTGCTAAGTTACTCATATATTTATTAACACGAAAAAAAGTACACGAGTGTAAAATCTATTGCCTGCAGGATAAATGTACTAAGTATATATAACAATACTTTCTCTTTGCTCTACAGACAATATAATCGAATAGGACAAAAAAAACAATATTCCATTTATACAAAATAATTATGGATAATCGCCAATAAATAATACAAAAAATGAGCACTAAAAAAAGTTAATGGGAAAAAAACGGCAGTCGCTCGTATTTTTGCACTATCAGATTAGGGGTCCAGAATTACATATTCTGGATTAATTTCAAAGTAAACCTCCTCAACAATTCCATACTCTTCTAAATATTGTCAACCTGCCCTTAAACACTACTTTACAGTTTTCTCTCTGTTTTCCTTGTCTTTTCTAATCTGTCTGAATATATCAGTAAGTGCTAGTTTGGGCTTATCCTTGTTTTTTTCTTTAGATCGGGATCTAGCCGCTCGTAATTCTTCGTTGTATGGGCTTAACTTTTCATTATTTGACATTTATACCTAACTCCTTTAAATCAAGTGTAAATATTCTCAAATGTAGAGAAGTCGAATATTGCTTCTTCACCGAGATTTACGGCTAATTGAATGATGTCCAATTTATAACCCTCTATAAGGGTTCTTCCTTTTTCATCATCAGTGAACTCGTCAGATAGCACGTTATTTCTTATTTGGACTTTAGTTGTATTTATATTGTCTCTTACCGTCCGTTCTGATATGCCCTTAAATTTGCCTGTTAGAGACTCTTTCCATCGAGCTCCTAGGAGATGTTAATCTTATCCGGATGTTTGTATTCCCATCCCTTTTTAGATTGAATCTTATCCACTCTGTTCCATGTGTTTTTAGGATCTTATTCAGATTCAAAAACATAGTATGGATTTCTATTGTAACAGCTGTAATTAGGTGTGTGACTTAGCTTATCATCATCTGATATAAGAATAGTACCTCCCTTTACGGGAGTTCGACCTGGGAATACAATAGTCTTCCAAAGTTCATCGAATTCAGAAGAAATATCCTTGTCCTTCATACATGTTCTCAATGTTCATAAATATTATCAATGATTTGTTAAGAACATTAATGACAAGCTAATTTATTTTCCCTAGACTATTCCGATTATCGATGAAAATTCTTAAATCATCGTATGCACTCTATCAATATAAGGTAAGTTTACCCGAACTATTGGTCTACTTAAATAGATTGTATATATTGTATTTATTCAATGAATACTTTGTAGATTTGAACAATCGATTAATTCATCAGTGAGGGTGTTTTTCTCACATTTTGTACTGGATCATGTTGTTTTTGTGTTGCATTGGAACACTGCATGGAACCATCGAATCAACATCGCTATTTTCCGATTTCGACCTCTCGAATTATTATTTATCATTAATTTCAAGGCTGTTAATGACGTTTTAAGATGATTCGTTGGTTGTTATATTTGTATTTAAAGGGTACTTCAAGTATCTGTTTTTATGATGGTTATGCCCACATTTTGTACTTATAGCTCAAGTATTCTATTAATATTTTAATTTCAAATCTTCTATGATTATCATTCCTTTAATCGCTCTCAAGTACCCGTTTTCAAACTGTACTCTGATTTGTTGTAAATCCATCTGTAAAATAGTTTTTGGAAAAATGGCTACGTTATGTTTTCTTTGTGTCTAATACCATATTGACCGGTACCAAATACACTTTGGTATAAAATTCCACAGGAATATTAATTTTGTTTCATCCATTTTTTGCTTATATTATCGCATTAATTATTCATTTCGCTGGCTTGTTAATTGTGTAAAAATTCAAATGGTACTATTATCAATTAACATCTCTCTTGTCAGAATATGCATACGATTAATCTTACTTGTTTTTATTTATTCCATTCGTGAGCATCTGAAATTTCTCTGTTAATCCATTTTCTTCATTCCTTTTTGTTTCATCCGTGACTTTCTAGGATTTCTCTTACCAGGTGATCTATCTGAGCGCTAGATACGAGTCTGGTAAATTGAGTGAAGCATATAAAAAATTTCTTAGGAGGATTAATATATTCCCCCTTAATTCGTTTTACAGTGGACTTAGTAGATCTTAAGAAATTATTTGATCACGAAAAATTCACTGAGCTTATTGAAAATATCAACAATATTAATGGTCCATCTCCAGAAATAATGATCTTAAAGGGAAGAGCGTTTGTAGAAAAGGGAAAGTATGATCATGCTTTGGAAATTGCTGAGAAATTCATCGATAATATCATTGTTCGATACGATGCTGTAGTTCTAAAATCAATCATATTACTAGCAAAAGACCATTTGGACCAAGCGCTGGAGCTCTGTCTGGGTATTGTGGATGATTTATCAACGATCCAAGATAAAGATTTATCTGCTCGTAACTTAAATCGGATTGGGAATATCTATTACATCAAAGGACAGCTTGATCGAGCCATGGAATACCAAAAACAAAGTTTACAAACGTGGGGTGAAATAGAAAATAGACAAGGTATGGCAAGATTATTTAATTCTATTGGAGGTATTTATCATGCAAAAGGACAGCTTGATGAAGCTATGGAGTACTTCCAAAATAGTTTACTAACTTGGGAAGAGGTAGGGGATAAGCAAATGATTGCAGCATCATGCATAAATGTTGCTAGCCTTTATCGAACAAGAGGTGAGTTGGACAAAGCACTGGATTATAATCAAAGGAGTTTGCGAATATCTGAAGAGCTATCGATCATCAATCAAGTCCATCTTTCAGCTCTCTTGAATATTGGGATGATTTTTGGAGATAAGGGAGAATATGATATTTCACTTGATTTCCTTCAGAAAGGTTTGCGACAAAGTGTGGAGGTTGGAGATAATAAATTTTCTGCATATTCATTACAGCATATAGCATATATATATTCGGGAAAAGCAGAATTTGAAACTGCCTTGGAGTACCTCCACAAGAGCTTAGAAATAAGTAAAAAAATCGGAGATCGATCGACAGATAACTGATGTATCACTAACTAATTACTGAATTTATTATGGTA
>CAZRLL010000329.1:0-3095 GCA_964600735.1 uncultured archaeon | reverse complement strand
TCAATCTTCTTTGAAACAAATGGGTGATTGTTGTGAATCAACTGAAAAAGTTCAATATACGGTAGGTTGTTATGATAATTCTCGGGCTTCGGATTATTTATTATAAGTTTATTATAAATTTTGACCTAACTGAAGAAATGAAATCGCTATCGTTATTCAACAATTATAGATTTAAGTAGATGATTTGACTTCAGATTATGCGGATGAAAGTTAATCAATTACCCATTAATGCATCAGAAAATATGTATAATGACGATTAAGAATTGTTATTAATGACAATGGAAAAATCGGTCGAGTTGGGAGATGTTGATTTTGATAAATATTCTAAAGAATTATTCAACAAATACGCTTTAAAATACGGATATGATGAGGAAAAAATCGAGTTTTTCTATGATGTTTTAGGAACGGTTGAAACAATATTAGAAAAAAATAAAGTAAGATCACAAGCCATGGAATGGGATAAAATTGGATTGAAACTGGAAAATGGAAAAGTCATTTTACCTCCCGGGTTTGAAGAGGTTGTATTCGAATTTATCAAGGAAAACCAGTTATTGAATTTTTTCTTACCTGAGGATCACGGCGGAATAGGATTCAGAAACTTGATGTCGGGACCAATATCAGAAATTATCGCAAGTCATGACATTCCCCTTATGATGATGACCATGACGGGTTTAACTGTCTTGGAACCGTTAATTAGAAATTATAAACCAGAGTACGATCCCATTATCAAAAAAATTACTGAAGGTGAAACAACGTGTTATTTAGCATTTACAGAAGCACAAGCAGGTTCTAACCTGGAAAGTATAAAATCAACTTCTGAACTGGTTGGTGATGAGTACATATTAAATGGCGAAAAAATATTTATCAGTAACGGTGGTTATGGAGATACAGGCTTAGTCTTCACACAAAATATTGTTAATGGCAAAAAAGAGGGAACTAATGTATTTATCGTGGATAATCTTGAAGGTATTACTACAGTTCGTTTAGAGGAGAAGCTTGGACTCCATGCATCTCCAACGGCTCAATTGTTATTTGAGAACGTAACTGTCCCTAAGGAGTATGTTTTGGGAGAGGTGGGAAATGGTTACAGAAAAGTTCTTGAAAGATTGATGGGTATGCGAGTAAATGTCGGATTTCAAGCGGTAGCATCCTGTAGAAGAGCTTATGATCTAGCCTTGGAATACGCCCAGACCAGGGAACAATTCAAAAAACCAATTATCTCCTTCAACGATGTCTCGAGAAAATTAAAAGCCATGGAGGAACAGATCCCCAGAATTTATGATTATGCATACCGTGGTGCTTATGCTTTAGATCGCTTTGGGAGGGGTTGGATACCTTCAGATATTGGAGCAGGTGGTAAAAATATTGCAGAGAAAACAGCTGCTAAACTTTTACCGGGTATGGTAAGGGCTGGAATTGCCCATTATTATGCTAGTTCTTGTAAGATTTATGCTGCTGAAATTACAAATTATTTGCTCTATGATGCCCAACAGATATTTGGTGGCAATGGATTTATAAGTGAGTATGAGATAAATAAGATTACAAGGGATGTAAGAATTTTACCGATATTTGATGGCACTTCGGAAGTCCACCATTGGGTTATTGACAGGGCACAAAAAGCAATTCAGTTAATCCCAAGATTCAAGAAACCATATCAGGGATATGAATCAGAAACACTCTATGAAAAGATCCTTTTTGCCCGTTTTCCTGATTTAAAAGAGAAAATATAATATGAGATACAATATTTATTGTTTATCAATAATTCCCCATTTTTTTAATCCATATGTTAAATCATAAATAATACACTACTCATTCTGATTTATGAAATTAATAGAGGGTGCAGATGCGCCCAATTTTACATATTATGATAAAGACGGAAAACAACATGAATTCTGTGATAAATATGGAATTAAAGTTATCTTTTTCTTTCCCAAGGCATTTACTCCTGGATGCACAAAAGAATCATGTTCGATTCAATCAGACTATAATGAACTTAGAGATATGGGAGTGACTGAAGTATTTGGAATTTCTTTGGATTCCAAAAACAAACTGAAAAAGTTTGCCCAAAAATACAATTTGGAATATAATATGGTTAGTGATCAAAAAGGAATAATCAGCCGAAAATATGGAGTATATAAGAATCGGATTTTCTTTAAATTTGCGGATAGGGATACTTTTATCATAAACGAAAAAAATAAAATTGTTAAAATATTAAAAAATGGACTTACAGGTAGAAGAAGTAAACTTGGTTTAAATCGACATGGTGAGGAAATTAAGAATTTTATTATAGACTTGGAATCAAAAATGAATCATCATACAATTTAATTGTAATAATTCCACAAGTTAAGCAGAATTTTCAGATCAATTGATTAAGAATTGATGTTAATTGTTGAAAACTATATGGTTTTTGTATAAATCCATCAATTTTTTCCTGTATTGTTATTTCTGATATTTCTTCTTTGTTATATCCACTTGCTAATATCACAACCGATCTTTTATCAAGTTTTTTAATCTCTTTCATTGCCTCGACACCACTCATAATTGGCATAGTCATATCCATTAGAATAATATCTATTTTTGAATTTTCTTTGATGATATCTACTGCCTCTCTCCCGTTTGATGCAGTAATGGTTTGATGGCCCATTTTTTCAATCATTTTTTTTGCGGTTTTTCTGACGTCTTCTTCGTCATCAACGATTAAGATTGTTCTATGGTCAAATTGTTTAAATGTGGAATTGTGATTTGCCTTTGTCTTTTTTATTGATCCATCGATCAATGATTTTGAACTTATTGGCATGTAAACGATCATTTCTGTCCCTTTAGTTCCATTTGATTTGACTTCAATAGCAGATTTATGGCCTTTAATTACCCCATAAACCACGGATAGTCCCAGTCCTCTTCCAGTGAATTTTGTGCTGAAGAAGGGATCGAAAATCTTCTGGTAATCCTCTGGCTTTATTCCCCCTCCGTCGTCAATCACCGAAAAGTAGGCTACATTCCCCTCGATATAATCGCCAAAATAATTGTCATTCTTGATCGATTGATCAATATATATTAATCCTGTTTTTATTTTTATTCTCCCAGTTTGTTCTATC
>CAZRLL010000328.1:0-3116 GCA_964600735.1 uncultured archaeon | reverse complement strand
ATGGTTTCTTCATCACTTGTGAGAAGTACATCCTCAAATAATGAATCCACTAATTCTAATAAAAAATACGAATTTGCATAGGGATTGTTTTTTACAAGTTCCTCCAAAATATCAATGGCTTTTGACTTCTTTCTTATGTTTCCTAGTTTTAAGATTTTTGCCTGGCAATATCGAGTAAGTTGCATCATAGATGGATGGTTTTCTTTGTCCGCAAACTCTTTTAATTGATTATATATCCTCTCTGCCTCTTGCAAGTATGGTTTATCCCCGGTAACCTTAAACCTAGAATAATTCCAGTAAAATAACTCTTCTTCTGCATTATATATCATGAAGGGTCTCCAAACTCATGCGCATATTTGATACCCTCTTTATATGACTCCAGAGCTTCTTTATACTTTCCCCTTCCAAATAAATCATTGCCATGGAATCTTGATATTGAAGATAGCCCGAATTTGAAGTTAAATTGTTTACAAATCTCAATACATCGTTTAATATGATGCCTTTTCGATATTAAATCACCCTGTAATCGATACTTACCTATCATAACTAAGTTGGGCCAATATGCCCAGAGATTCCCATGTGCCTCTGCTGCCTCTAATACACGCACAGCCAATTTCTCTGATTCTTCCATGTTACCACTCAGAAATTGATACCAGCCTAGCTGGTTTTCAGATGCTGGAAGTACAGTTGCCATATAATCGCCATCAACTGGCATCTTTCTCCACAACTCAACACCTTCCTGAGTATAGGAAACTGCACTTTTAATATCGTTTTCCAAGAGTCTCGATCGATGTGCCTTTTGAATCATATACCAGCCAGTAATAAAATACTGTTCCCAATCATCAACATCAACCTTGGCAGGTAACACTGATAAATTTCGATTTTCTGGAGAAACATACCAGCTATACCATTTTGTTGCAATTTCAAAATGCTTTATTGCAAGTTCTTTATCGATGATTCCAAGGTCCATGCCGATATAATGCAGGAAATATATGAGATGCATCCATAAATGGATAAATGGATCGTTGAGTGTCTTATTTACTTTTTCAAGCTCTTCTAAGGTTTTTAATAGCTTAACCTTGTCATAACTCTGTACATAATAAAATGTTATGCAACATTTACCAAAGGCAATTCCCAACTGGTTTTCAGAATCGGTGGATTCTATCAAATCAATTGATTTGTTGAGATCAGTTTCGTAAAAGAGGGCATGAAATATCTCATGACCCCTTGGAGAGAATCGTTGCAATCTAATTGAAATTATTTGTTATATTAATTACATTTACTAACACAGCTTGGGCTTTCGTGAAAATTCCGATTGTGTATTTTCTCCTAAATTACGTATTTGAAAAATTGTGCAATAGTTCATTATAAATTTTGAATATCTCAAAAAAGCACAATAGATTAAATGTTAATGCAAAAATCCGAAGTGCGTCTTTTCATCCAAATCCGCAATTATAATTAATTAGACATATGTTTAATTAATCACGAAATCCCTCAAACTAGGAAATTCTATGAAATGCGTAATGTACTCAAAAGACGCACGAGAGTTGTTATTTGTATTCCCTAATCATTTTTTGTAAATACCTTTGAATATTTACCTTTTCAAGTCTTTGTTTAATCGTAGATTCAATTGATGCAAACTCCTGCCATTCGATGACCAATTGTTCTAATTGTTGCATCTCATCATCAATTTTATTCTGTAATAGAACAAAATTTTTTGTTTCAGCATTTTTTTTGGCTTCTTGTAGAATATCATTTGCTTTATTAATGTTTTTTGTTACCAGTGAGATCTTGGACTTGAGAATAGCCAATTCTCCCATAAGAAGATGGTTATTATTTTCTTCAGCCTGGTTTTTCAATTGCTCCATTAAGATCGTGGCTTCGTCTAGAATTTCATCTTCTTCAAAGTCAGCATATTCTTCAAGTAATAATTGGATCAAGAGTATTTTAGAGATATTTTGATAGTCGAGCCACAAATTTTTATTGTTGATCAGATCTTCGATTATGATTTGCGCCTGAGTTTTAGATTTTCTACGATTTTGCCTCATCATCAGTATTGCCTTCATTAGGTTATCAGTTTGTTGATAAAAAATTTCGTCTGGATTTTCTTCAGATAGTTCATGTATTCTCTGTTGCAATTCATTAGCTTTTTTTACGTTATCAGATAAAAGGTACAAATAAAATAATCTGAAATTAAAGAGACTCAAATACATTGGCATGTTCAGTAAGATTTGGTCTTTTAGACTGTCCTCGTAATAATTAATTGCTTTTTCAGATTCACCTAATTCTGAATATGTTGCCCCAAGTTGTGAATATACCTCTCCTCTCAAAAATGAAATATTATTCTCAATTACCATTCCTCTAGATTTTTCTAAATATTTTAGCGAATCTTCTAATTTACCTAGATTTCTATACATTTCACCGTTATTGTTGTATACTGTTGCTAATAGTAATTTCGAGGAATAATATTTTTGTTGATATTGGTCAACTAACTTCTCTGCATCACTGTAAAATTGAAGTCCTAATTCGAATTGCTGATCTGTAAAATAATAAATTCCTTTCATTAGAAAAAATAAAGCTTTCCAAAAATAAAGATAATCGTCCACTTTTATTTCTTCAAGATAGGTTTCGGTTTTCTCAATAATCGGTTTCATTTTTGTTATATGACCTTTGAAAAAATATAGACTGATTTGAATAATATTACTGATAAATTCTCGGGATTTTATTTTTCCAAGATTATGACTCATTATGAGATCATTTAACAGAATATCAACTTTGGTCAACTCTCCCGTAAACATTAATATTAATAGCTTTTCTAATTCAAATTCAACCGAAAATTCATCTTTTGTACGACGTTCTATCATCTTATGAGCTTTTTCGTAATCTCCCTGAATCCATGTCTTGCGAATTTCATCCACTTCTTTGGCAATTGTGTTATAATCAAAATCCACTTAATTGATTTAAATGAGTCTTAATTTTAAGTATTTGCTATTATTTATTCGCTTTAATTTTGATCCTGAATAATTTTTTATTACAAATGCGTCTTTTCATCCCAATCCGCAATTATAATTAATTAGACAAATGTTTAATAGATCTAACATATGATACGACAAAAT
>CAZRLL010000327.1:0-3124 GCA_964600735.1 uncultured archaeon | reverse complement strand
CGTGTGAGGCAACATGATGTCTCGGCGGCAGACGAGAGTGGGGCGGCGTGCAGGCCGTCAAACCAAGGTAACCGGTCGTCGTCTCCTTTCTAGCCCAAGCCCCAAGAACGCCTGATAGATGAGCTCGCGAGCACGCTCCCATCTCTCAGGACGCCGGTCTTTAAGAGGCAGGTGAGCCCTGAACACAGACACGATGTTGTAGGCCAGCAGCAAGAGCCACGTGACCACGATGGGTCCGTTGCCCTGGTTGCATGGACGTCGACTGTCTTCTTCGAAGATCATGTCAGCCGTCCAATTCGCGCCGTTCTCGATCCCCCAATGCAGTCGGACCAACTTGAGCAACATTGCTGGTGACAGCTCATCCCAGGGGACTGCCGAGATGAAGACACGGTCCTCGGTTTCGACCGTCCCGTCGTTTTCGGTGCGAACCTGCCGGACACCGACAAATTGCCGGGCCCCTGGAAAGCTCACGTCTGCCGGGACCGGTATACGTCGTAGCTCTCGACAGACCTCTGAGCCCTGGTACCGTTCGGTCGTCTCGGCTTCAACCGGCGCTGACTCCATGAGCATACTTGCCAGCGGGAAGAGACGACCGAAGTTGCCCTTGATCTGCCAGAAGTAGACCTTCTCGAGGTCCAATACCTTCTGGGCGTTGGTGGCCGATGGCAGTCCCGCATCGCCAGTGACGTAGCGAAACAACCGTGGGAACTGCTTCACATCGCGATCGAGCATGACAGGAAACGTCGTCGCCTCACCGCTCTTGCCGTCGATGATCTCTTGGTCAATGCATGGCTGCGCCGACGAGGAGGTGAGACAACCACGTAGGGCGAAGACGTCCCAGTAAGCTGTCCCCTCGGCATCACAGACGGAGCTGCGACACAGCTCATTGGGTGCTTCGCCCAACTCGGAGCCCGCACCTTTGCCGTCATAGGAAACAACACCGCCAGGGAACAGGTCGTTGGTGATGGCCTTGCTGTCGATGTCGCTACGCAACTGGCGCCACAGTGCTTCTCGAAATCCCTCAGGCTCTGTACGCCCCAGTATCTCGTACTGCGTGGTATCCGAGACCGGGCCGGTCAGTCCCATCTGTCGAAGGATCCTGCCATCCATATCGGCGCTGAAGTCCTCGGTGCTGCGCAAGACCATCTTGCCAGAGGCAAAGCCTGCGACCATCATTCTCATGATGGCTCCCAGCTTCTGCTGTTTGGGGCCACGATACGCACGACTGTCGGGCACATCATCGAACGCGAGCTCCGAGCGCACAACCACGCGCGCGGCTCGCGCTGCTGTGAGAATTGGCATATGCTGACCTCCTTGTCGTTGGCTGGGCACGTCCCAGCCTGGTTCTTGGGTGGGGATGGGCCTGCACACCTGTCCCCACTCCGTGCTACCGCCCATCCTCCATCATGCCAGAGAGTCCACTGGGAGTGGATCATCCCGTGGTGGGCGGTGCTCGGTCGTTGTAGGCGGACGCGTGGTGTTGTCCTCAAGCCAGTACGAGCAAGGCAGACCGTTTCCTCACCGCCTGCAAGGCGGCGAGAACAGCAGGTCAGCAGGCCTTGCCTACCCAGCAGAATGCCGTCGTCGGGTCAGACCCCAGAGCATAGCCAGAATGCGATCCAGCTTAGCATCGACCTGGTTTACCGATGTCGCGCCGACGTATCCCCAAGCGCTGGCAACTTGAAGAGCCGAGCGCGTCTCCGACGCTGAGCCGGCGGCATCCTGAAAGCGGGCGGTGGCGTTGCCTCCGCGGGAATAAGCACCCTCGCCGATGTTGAGGGCGACGCTGGATACAGACTTGCGCATCTGTTGGGCTAGCGACCGATCGTGACGGGCGATGCGATCGATGAGGGGCTTGATGTCCGTGACCATCTCGAGAGCGACTTGGTGAACGATGAGTGCCATGTATGATCTCCTCCGGCTTTGGGTTTGCGCTGCCATCACCCGAAGGCCGAAGGTTGAGGAGGGTAAGAGATACAAAAACGCGCAAACCCAAAGCCTACGGAGGTGGCGGCCACAGAATCCGTCGCCGAGCCGGTCGCCGCGACTGCTGCAGTGACGGCTACCGCAACCGCTGCCGAAACGGTCCCGGTCGCTGCCACCGTCACTGTCGCCGTAGCTGAATGCCGAGTCCGGAGAGTCCAAAAACGCATTTCATCGGAAAAATGACATGCCGACCGACGCCTTGCCGGTCAGGGCCAAGTGCCTGAAGAGACGAGGCTACCATCTGTCAGGTAACCGTTCAGCCCATGGGTAACGCAGCAGAAATCTGAGAGAAAAAAAACAGAAAAAATCTCGGCAACGATCGACATTACCCCTCGAGTTATGATCTTACACTTAGGGTTAATTACCTCCACGAAGAAACCGCCCTTCTTAAAGAGCAATTGGCAACGAGCACGATGCTCAACCGGGCGTTGGTGTCGCAGGTAGAAAAGCTCACAAAGAGAGTAGAGGAGCTCACGCGCGAACTAAATAAGAACTCCTCCAATTCCAACAAACCGCCATCAAGCGATGGGTTAAGCGAGCGCCGCTCCATCCGGAAAAAGAAAAAGCCCACAGGTCGAAAGCGAGGCGGTCAACCTGGTCATAAAGGACACTACCGGGCTTTCGTACCCGAGGACCAGGTCGATTCGATTGTCGATCTATTTCCGAAGCAATGTGACGTATGTCTCGAAACGCCGCCTCGAACGACCGGGCCCCATCCCATTCGGCACCAGGTGGTTGAGCTTCTGGGAAATGGTTGTCGCCACACCACAGAGTATCGGTGCCACACCGTAAAGTGCGCATGCGGAGAACTGTTGGTGGCTCCCGATGATGAAGTGCCTTCATCGGCTTTTGGCCCCCGTCTCGCAAGCACGGTGTGCCTGCTGACGGGGGTTTACCACCTGTCCCGCCGGCAGGTTACGATGTTTCTCAAAGAGGTTTTCGACATCGATATATCCTTGGGCTCAGTAAGCAACATCGAAGGGCGAATGACCAAAGCCTTGGCCTCTGCGTCCAATGAAGCCATGGCCCGCGTCGAAGTGGCGGCGGTCAAGCATATCGATGAAACCAGCTGGATACGCGAAGCAGAGCGTTGTTCGGTGTGGGTGTTTGCCTGTGCCGTGGCCACGGTATTCCGGAT
>CAZRLL010000326.1:0-3139 GCA_964600735.1 uncultured archaeon | reverse complement strand
ACGGTATCCGGTGTGCCTCAAATCACTCTGGCGGTCCCCGGCGGCTACGCTGTGGGCTACTCCGGCGGCTCGGGCAGCACTGTACTCACATTCAACTATATCGTCCAGTCCGGCCATACGAGCAGCGACCTGGAGTATTTGAGCACCGCCGCCCTTTCTGCGGGTACGTACATCCGGGACGGAGCCGGCAACGATGTCACCCTGACGCTGCCCGGTCTCGGCTCCGCGGGCTCCCTGGCCGGCAGCAAGGCCCTGATCGTTGATACGACGCTGCCGACCGTTACTGACGTAACCTCCGCGACCGCCAATGGAGCCTACAAAGCGCTTGATACCATCCCCATTAGGGTGACTTTCAGCGAAGCGGTTACGAAAGGCGCTGCGGACCCCACCCTTAAGCTGGAAACCGGAACAACGGACCGGAATGCCACCTACATCGGCGGTACCGGTACGACAGTACTGAGTTTTGAGTACGCGGTTCAAGCCGGGGATGAGAGTGCTGACCTGGACTACTGGGATACCGCCGCCCTCTCCGCCGGTACATCCATCCAGGATGCCGCCCTCAATGACGCTACCCTGACCCTGGCCAACCCTGGAGCCGCCGGCTCGCTGGGTGATAACAAGGACATCGTCATCGATACCGAAGCGCCGACCGTGACGAATGTGACTTCCTCTACAGCCAACGGCTCATACAAGGCCGGTGAAAGTATTGCTGTCACCGTGACCTTCAGCGAAGCGGTAACAGTCAACACAGGCGGTGGAACGCCTGCTCTGACCCTGGAAACTGGTACAACAGATCGTGATGCCACCTATGCCAGCGGCTCGGGGAGTACCGCCCTGATCTTTTCCTATACCGTACAGGCAGGGGACAGTAGCCTCGATCTGGACTATAAAGCCACTAACTCTCTGGCACTCAATCTTGGTACCATCCAGGATGCGGCGACGAACGACGCCACCCTCACGTTGGCTAATCCGGGCGATCCCAACTCCCTGGGCGATAATAAGGCGTTGGTAATCGACACGACAGACCCTACGGTCGTGTCGGTGAGCTCCACCGCATTGGACGGTTATTATGTGAAGACTGACCTGATACCCATTACCATTACCTTTTCGGAAACCGTCTATAAAGCGGGTGGCGGTACGCCTACCCTGATACTTGAAACGGGTGCCACCGATGCAGTAGTAGATTATGTAAGTGGGAGCGGTACCACGGACCTGTTATTTAACTATACCGTAGGGTTGGGGCACGAAAGCGGGAATCTGGATTATACCGGAACCACCGCCCTGGTACTGAACCTGGCCACCATCAGAGACGCCGCCGGCAACGACGCCGTTCTGACGCTTGCGACACCCGGTGCCAGCGGTTCGCTGGGATTCAGCAAGAACCGGGACGTAGACGCCATCATACCCACGGTCACTGCCGTCACTTCCAACAAGGCGGACGGGGCCTATAAGGCCGGTGTTGTCATTCCCATCAGTGTGGTCTTCAGCGAGGCGGTAGCGGTGGCGGGTGGCGTACCTACATTGACGCTGAATGTGGGCGGCGGCTATGCCGTGGACTACACCAGCGTCTCTGGTGACACGCTGGTATTTGAGTATACGGTACAGGCCGGGCAGAACCAGGTCGAACTGGATTACCTTTCCACTACGGCGTTGAGCACTAGCGGTACCATCAGGGATGTTGCCGGCAATGATGCGGTCCTGACCCTGGCATCACCAGGATCGGCTAACTCTCTGGGAGGCAGCAAGAACATCGACGTCGATACCACGCCGCCCACTGTCTCCAACGTGACCTCCACAACATCCAACGCCGCCTATAAGGCAGGGCAGAGTATCGACGTACGGGTAACATTCAGCGAGGTGGTTATCGATGCCGGCAGTCCCCATGTCGTCCTGGAAACGGGCACCGATGACTGGAACGCCACGTATGTCATCGGAAAGGGGACGAACACTCTAGTCTTCATCTATACCGTGGTGGCTGGTGATAGCAGTAATGATCTTGACTACGTCAATACTGGTTCCCTGGTGGCAGGTATTTCCCTTGAGGACAGTGCCGGGAACCCGGTGAGTGCCAACCCTCTGGCCGCGCCCGGCGCAGCCGGTTCGCTGGGGGCCAATAAGGCCATTATTATCGATACCCGGGCGCCCACCGTGCTGAACGTGACTTCCTCTAAAACGGATGGGTATTACAAGGCCGCAGAGCCCATTCCCGTTTCGGTGGAATTCAGCGAAGTGGTGACCGTAACGGGGACGCCCACGTTAACGCTGGAGACCGGCACCAGCGATGCCGTGGTGGACTATACCAGTGGTTCGGGCAGCACTACCTTAACCTTCGATTACACGGTTCAGGCGGGCCATAACAGCAGCGATCTGGATTACATCGTTCTTAACCCGTTGTCTCCGAACGGAGGAACGATCCTTGATGCGGCGAGCAACGATGCCGACCTGACGACGATCCCCGTACCCGGTACTGCCGGATCGCTTGGAGCCAATAAGGATATTTTGATTGACACAACGCCGCCCACGGTATCGTCAGTGAGCTCTACCGCCGCTAACGGTGATTACGTGGCGGGCGACACAATATCCATTACTGTTACCTTAAGCGAAACCGTCTATAAAGCGGGCGCCGGTACGCCGACCCTTACCCTTGAAACTGGCACTACCAACGCGGTGTTGGACTATGTGAGCGGGTTCGGCACCAACACTCTCACTTTTACCTATATAGTGGCTCTCGGGCATGAAAGCGATAACCTGGAATACGCCGACGCAAACGCGCTGCAGTTGAATCTGGCTACCATCAGAGATACAACCGGCAACGACGCCGATTTGACCCTGCCAGACCCAGGCGCCCCCGGATCCCTGGGATATAACAAGGTACGGAATGTAGACGCCGTCATGCCAACAGTTACCGCCGTTACTTCCACCAAGGCCGATGGAGTGTACAAGGCCGGGGTGGTGATTCCCATCAGTGTGGTCTTCAGCGAGGCGGTGTCGGTAACCGGTTCGCCTAAATTAACCCTGAACGTTGGCGGTGGTTATGATATCAATTACACCAGCGGCGCTGGCAGCGATACCCTGGTGTTTGATTACCTCATCCTGGACGGGCACAACCAAGTCAACTTGGGTTATCAGTCTACCACCG
>CAZRLL010000325.1:0-3151 GCA_964600735.1 uncultured archaeon | reverse complement strand
GCTTCTAAGCTTGTTTTCTATTGATATTGTAATTGGAAGGGGGTAAATAAGTACATACCTTTAATTCATTTTCCATTATTTTTCTTATTGTTACAAGATTTTGCAATGTATCTTCTTCTGTTACTTCGTCTCGTATAGAATACACGATTTTTCGTATTTTATTAACCTGATTTTCGCCTAGGATTTGATATGAGATAATATCCGCCATAAAAGTCTCAAAATTGAAATCTGAACGAAATGACCCGAATTTATTGATCATATTAAATCGAATGAATACATGATTTCGGAAATTTTTGGGGATAGTTATTTTCTTATCCAATTTTATTAATTCTTCATAATTTAATGTGATGATCTTGTCTGCTTGATGAATTACTCGATAGTGAGTCCTTTTGCTTTCACTACTCTCAACTTTTATGGCAGTTCTTTCATTTATCGTCTGTTCCTTATCAGTAAAGAGAATCATATCATCTAATAGGGTTGAAATGATTTGTTTGATTGTTACAGAGTCATAGCTCTTTTCTAATTCAGATATCAATACTCTTAATGTTCTACGTTTAATACTTGCTAAATCTTCAAAAATTTCTGAAACAATGATTTTATGATCAGCATAGATGGGATCAGTAAAAATAAAATCAACATAATGCCTATATAATTCTGTCAAATCCCCTTTATACATTTTTGTTAATTCTTCTAAAGGTAAGGCTTTTAGCTATTTGGGATTGATTAAATGTCTACAAAATTGATCTATCATTCTTATATCAATTAAATAATCATAACATTTCTCAAACGTAATCCAGACCATTAAGTAAGTAACCGTACGCAGGACGTGCACGGTTGTACATTTTGTGATTCATTAATACTGGAGAAATACGTTGATAGAAGGATAAGACTCAATGCATTATGGCCATTTTTAAATAACTATCATAAAAAATCGTCTTTTTACGACGCTAATTATATTGTATTTGATTGATCCTCAGCCTCAATTTGGTAAGGAGTTGTATTTGGATGATGAAATGCTTGAATCCCATGTTACAATTATAACTATAATGAAAGTTTTATACTTATTATTTTGATTTTGTATTAAATGAAGATCGCTGTTGGAATATCACGCACAAGTTTAATCTTAGTGCTAAGTTTTCTTACAATAGCCGATATTCTTACATTGATTTATCTCCCACTATATTCATACCGTTTTATTGAATGGGAGACTATATATTTATTAGATCCGTTTTATAAAGAAACTCGATCACATATATCTTGGATTGATTTTTATAATCCACCAATTCTCTTCATTATTTTATACTTGATATCAACTATACTTCCTTTTCGTCTTGTAAATGAAAAAATGAGGTTGCATTCATTTAAATCAGTCATTGTATTATATGTGGCTTTCCCAATTTTATTCTTCAATTACATTTTTTTGGTGCCCTTTTTTATGATGTACGGAAGAACGAATTTTTTTCCTATTGTACCAAAAATTTTAGACTTAGAAGTTCGTCTTGGACCTGCCATGATCATTCTTACATTAACTACAATTTTTAGAATAATAATTGAATTAAAATATAATATTAAAAATGAAAGAACGAAATTAATTTCTAATTCTGAAAATCGATTTTTTGTATTTTTAACATTTTTTATTACTTATACTCCTGTATTAGTATTTTATATACATTCAATTATATGGTATTCATGGATCCATTATCCTGCAAGAATTAACAATGAACTTATATCTAGCGGTTTTTTGTACTCCATAGCAAATGCAAGAATATTCTTCTTAAGTTCAGTATTTGGGGGAATACTGGGAATTTCATTTAGTCCAAAAAATTATAAACTAAGAAAACATACGATTATTATTATGAAAAGTATTCTATTATTTCTTTTAGTAAAATTATTATTGTCAACATTTTATGGTTTAGACGCAGAAGCACCCCTTTTCAATCCAACTGCTTGGGATTGGTGGGGTTGGATTACAGGAGGATGGGTGATAATGTATATCCTTGCAGTATTAATTTTTCAAATGCTTATTTTTGCAGTTCAACTAATAATAAGTAAAAATAATAAGGGCATAGAATCAGATACTGCGTTATATCCAACTTATGATAGAGCAGAGAAATAGGATCCACGGCATTATTCTATACAAATTTTAAATTGTAATTAATAATTTTTCTGTTTGTAACGATAACAGCATTAATCAGATCAATAGGTCAAATTTTTGGATGGATGATCCTTGGTTCACGTTCGACTGTACTAAAGTAATTTGGAAGCTTCATTATCCTTTGAAATTAATACTCAAACTACTAATATCAGTTACTCAAACTACTAATATCAAATGCTTTCAATTGAGTTTGCCGTATCGGTGAAGGGTATAAATCAAGCTTATAAGTTTGATCTTCCTAAATTAGTAAATTGTGTTATTATTTGATTAACAAAGGGAACCTTAATCAATTATTTAAGGTAATGGTCATTCCTATTACGATTAGAAACAATGATCGATAGAACCAACATTTGTCTATAGAATATTCCGATTATCGATGAAAATTCTTAAATCATCGTATGCACTCTATCAATATAAGGTAAGTTTACCCGAACTATTGGTCTACTTAAATAGATTGTATATAATGTATTTATTCAATAAACAATTTGTAGATTTGAACAATTGATTAATTCATCAGTGAGGGCGTTTTTCTCACATTTTGTACTGGATCATGTTGTTTTTATGTTGCATTGGAACACTGCATGGAACCATCGAAACTACATCGCTATTTTCCGATTTCGACCTCTCGAATTATTATTTATCGTTAATTTCAAGGCTGTTAATGACGTTTTAAGTTGATTCGTTGGATACTCTATTTGTATTTAAAGGGTACTTCAAGTATCTGTTTTTATGATGGTTATGCCCACATTTTGTACTTATAGCTCAAGTATTCTATTAATATTTTAATTTCAAATCTTCTATGATTATCATTCCTTTAATCGCTCTCAAGTACCCGTTTTCAAACTGTACTCTGATTTGTTGTAAATCCATCTGTAAAATAGTTTTTGGAAAAATGGCTACGTTATGTTTTCTTTGTATCTAATACCATATTGACCAGTACCAAATACACTTTGGTATAAAATTCCACAAGAATATTAATTTTGTTTTATCCATTTT
>CAZRLL010000324.1:0-3157 GCA_964600735.1 uncultured archaeon | reverse complement strand
GGTCTATGACACGACTGCACTTCACCCCGAAAACGACTTCGGGGTTTTTTGTTACGACATAGCGGCCAAGGATTTCTCCTCAGGTTAGCGTGGGTAGGTTTGCCCTGGGGTGCCGTGTTCGGGGGCAGGCCGCCGGACAGCCTCGTCGCCTACCCCCAGGGTTATGTCGCTGAGGATACCCTTCAGCAGGATTCCCATCGAGAGATCAGCTACCACCTCCCCGTCATCACGGTAATCGGTATCAGGCAGAGTATATCCCGAACCCTGCAGCCTATCCGTCTTGAGTTTGACCGCTGGCAGACGGATGAGGAAGTGAGGTGGGCCACAGGAAACTTGGCCGGCTCATTTCTCAAATCCTATGGTGGTCCCGGCACTCTGCAGAGCCTGTCCATCGGCGGCGGGGCCTCGGCCCATACGAGGGTGCTCATGGATGGCATCCCCCTTAACTCCCCGCAATCCGGTGGATTGGACCTATCCACCCTTCCTCTGGGCCTCGTGGGCCGTATCGAGTATCTCCCTCACGGCGGGTCGACCCTCTTCAGCAGTGCCGCCCTCAGCGGGGTGGTAAATCTCACCCCTAAGACGCCACGCACCGGCGTGGCCCTGACCATGGGGAGCTATGGCCACCATGGGCTGCAGGCAAGCGTGGGTTGGCCAGGGGAATCGGCCGGTGTGACCCTCGGGCAGGTCAGCTATGGCGGCGATTTTCCTTACACGATCCGTGGAAAGCAAGCCCTCCGCGAGAACAACCAGTTCCAGCAGCGCTATCTCCAGGCCAGGGGTAAATGGGCCCGGGGCGGCATTTCCCAAACCGTGACTCTGTGGCTAACCCAGAGCGAGCGGGGGGTCCCCGGTGCGGCCTGGGACCCCAATCCGCACGCCTCCCAGGACGATCTATGGGCCTTGGGTTCGGCCACGACCACCTGGTCCTCCACCCAGGGTAGCCATCGTTGGCAGCTCTATGGTCAGGAGCAGCAGCTCCACTTTCAAGATCCCAGCCGCTCCATCAACGGCAAGCACAAGATGAGTATCGGCGGTTCCATTTACGAATATTCCCGTAGATGGACATCCCGTCTGGCTAGCCTGTCCCGGCTGGAGGGACGCCTTGAGCGGATTTCCAGCACGGACGCCGGCGATCATAGCCGCGGTCAGGGAGACCTGGTCCAGCAACTGCTCTATCAGGTGACCCCCAATTGGGCCTTCTTGCCGGTGGTGCGGGTGTCGGGGGTTGTGGGTGGCAGCCTATGGGTCACCGGCGATATGGCCCTCCAACTGCAACCTCGTGACCCGTCGGTTTTGGAACAGGTGACCCTGGTGGGCAGTCGCAACCTACGCCAGCCCAGCTTCAACGATCTCTACTGGATACCGGGAGGAAAACCTGACCTACGCCCTGAATGGAGCACCATGGGCGGGGTGAAAACCCGGTGGCACTTGTGGGAACGCTTCCAGCTAGATTTGGCGGCGTACCATACCCGCTACACGGATCTGATCCAATGGGCCTCGGGAGAAGCGGGCGTGTGGCGGCCGGGAAACATCAGTGCTGCCAGGGCCAGCACCTGGATGGCTACCATCGCCTGGAGCCTGTTGGATGGGCAGGTTTCCCTGCAGGCGGGGTGGGATGGGGTGTTCACCGAGAATCTGGAGGCAGGGTTCAACCGGGGCAAACCGCTCCGTTTCACCTCGCCCCATGCCGGGCAGCTTCAATTGGAAGCCAAGCTCGCCAGGAGATGGACCATCGCCCTCATGGGGAGCGGGCGGTCGAGCTACCTTACCTATTACGACTTTCCCCAAGATGACACCCTGCCGGGAAAATGGACCTGGAATGGCCTTGTACGCTGGGTACTGGGGGAGGAGCATGACGAGCAGAATCAGAGTCCCGGCGCTGACAGAGGGCGCGGCATCGCCACCGCCTTCACACTCACCGTGGCGAATTTGGGAAACTGGACTTATGAAACCATACCGGGCTATCCTGAACCTGGTCGCACCATCAGCTTGAACGTGCAAATAGAAAGGAAATAATCTCATGCCGAAACATGTAAGCAACTCTCTCCCTGTCCTCCTCGGTATGGTGCTTCTTCTGAGCCTGACCGGGTGTGGACTCTTTGAATCGGAAGAAGATGATGGGGGATTTCGGTCGTCTCCCGAAGGGACTTATATACTCTGCGAAGGAGTCTTCGGTGCCTTCAACGCCTCCCTTTGGCACCTCTCAAGCGATCTGGACATGGCCACGGCCAACGTATATCAACGGCTCACCGGCGAGCCCTTGGGTGATACCGGGCAATCCCTTACCGTAGATGGAAACCGACTTTATATTGTGGTCAACGGCAGTGGAACCGTAGAAGTCCTGGACCTATCAGAAGATACCTTGGCCTTTGTGGGCAGTGTGAACCTGATCGGGGCAAGCCCTAGAGAGATGGTGGTGCTAGGAGCAAAGGCTTATGTGACCTCCTGGAATATTCCAGGGATCGTCGTCTTCGACCCTACCACCCTCGCCATCGTGGATACCATATTCTTGACGGCTAAGCCTGAGGACATTCTCGCCCATGACAATCAGCTTTATGTGGCCCTTGCTCTGCAGCCCGACTTCAGCGCCAACGACCAGGTGGTGAAGATCGATCCCGGCAGCGGGACGGTGGTGGAAACGTTTGCGGTGGGGAGCGGCCCCCAGCAGCTGCTCGTTAGGGTGGGGAAGCTGTTGGTCTCCCGGCTGTGGTATAGTGAGGATTACACCATATCATATCGGGGCCTGGCCGCCGTGGACCTGACCACGGGAGCCGTGACCAGCGTAGATTGGGGTGCTGGCGGTGGCGTGGATATTTTCGCCCTCGACAATACCGTCTATGTCGCCACGGGAACCGGGGTGGTTCCCATCAGGGATGATCTTAGCCTGGATGAGGCGGGCTTGATAGAGGGGAGTCTGCCCACCGTTTATGCCGCCGCGTCCGATGGTACCCGAATATTTATAGCCTCCTACAGCGATTTTTCAACCCCGGGTGAAGTGGTAGTCTATCAGTCGGATGGCACGGCTTTGGCCACCATCACGGTCGGCATCGGGCCAGGCGCGTTTGCCTCCTTCAGAGAATGATGAAGGGGCGCCCAGATCCGCTCAGAGCGTTTCAGCGAGGGCTTCCCGTTGGGCAGGCTCCTGGCCAGGCTC
>CAZRLL010000323.1:0-3174 GCA_964600735.1 uncultured archaeon | reverse complement strand
ATCAGAATTAGAGGATGCTTTTATGAGAATTCACAATGCTCTGGTGCCGGGTGGATATTTTTTGGTTGATATTATGAATTTTTATAGCTTAATTAAAAATTACAAATATCCAGAAATTGAAGAATTACAGTATGGTGATTGGAAAGGAGCTGCCCTCATTAAACATGAGATTGATCGTGATGGGGATATATGGGTCCATAAACTATTGCTTTACATTGAAGAAGAAGGAAAACTGAAACGATTTGAGGATGTTCATCACTTAGGGATGATCAATATGAGAGAATTAAAACTATATGCAAGAAATGCGGGACTAGAATTTAAATTTAATTTACAATCACATGAAGATCGACCAGATGATCGAAAATCGGGAAATAGGTTGATTGTTATTTTTAGGAAACCTGTCAAAACATAATTCAGAACAGCTTGATAAAATTGAGACAAGACACAAAATAATAAATTGCAATTATAGTTACTTATATTTGTTTTGGTATTTGGTTAAAGACCTCCAATTATGAAGGTCTGCTCTCATCTGCAGGATTTACAATAACTGGAATGAAATATCATATTAGCAATAAGATATTGTACATTGAATTAGTAAGGAGGAAATTTAATTTGCTTGTAAGTCCTAAAATATATTATAAAGATTGATTTTAAAAAAATAAGTTTAGTTTATTTTTAGATATTTGAGTTTTTTTTACTTATGCATGTAAACCTGCAGAACGCAACGCGTTATCAGCCATCAGGAATCCTGAGCCGTAGTCATTGCCACTCCAGAAATAGTACCATAAACCATAGAAGGGAGACCACTCCCATGATCCATCTGCTGATAGTGGATTACCGGTTGCTGCATTTTTTAGGATGAATTCCATACTCGACTGATCCACTGTTGGATGAGACTCCAATACAAGGGCTGCCATTGCAGCTACATGAGGTGCAGCCATGCTGGTACCGAAAAGCCAGTAATATCCCCAAGCTGAGTTCGGGTTAAAGGCACTTTTGTATGGTCCAACAATCCAGCTACCGGGTGCGACCACATCCAAATCGGTTGATTTTTGGCCTAAGTCCATATTTGGTCTGGCACTGAATTCCGATAGAAACAATTGCCAATTGTTACCGAGCGCATCCATAGTATTGAGCTTTTCAGGAACATTCGCTAGCCAACTACCAGGAACCGTAAAAATGCCTGTCCAGCCACCAGCACCTGCTGATATAACCTGTGGGTGTGCTCCTGGCCAACCCATTCCTGCGTCACCTCCATTCCCTGCAGATGCAACAATGATGACACCTTTACCAATTGCATAATCAATTGCAGCTTCAATCATTGGTGATGGAGAACCACCACCAAGACTCATATTTATCACAACTGGACCATCCAAAGTCTCAGATAGACCAGCAACATACATAATTCCAGCTGCAACCATTTCATCTGTGCCACCAGAAAGGCCTATTCTTTCTTTAGGTCCTGTCTTTACGCTCCAAGCATCGAGTACTAACACTGGTATTATTGTTGCTTGAGGTGCAATTCCATTGACCCAGAATGAATCCCCATAATTGTATCCTACTACGGTACTAGTGACATGAGTTCCATGTCCACTAGCCAACTCGGTTTGGAATCCACGATCGTCTCGAAGTGGACCAAAAACAAAGTCACCTATTTTCTTGTCCCACTTGATGTCATGGGTGAATCCTTTACCAAGCTCCCAAGCGATATTGGCTTGGGAGAATAAGGATGGCCAATTTGGAAGTAAACCCGTATCTAGCACGGCAACGTAGACACCAGATCCATCATTTGCGACATTCTCCGTGTTTACCAGATCTGCCCACCACGGCTGAACTCCACCTAGTGCGGCAGCTGCGGCATCGGCTGTATTCGGATCTAGATCTGCTTCAATTGCAGTAGGTTCGTTTCTAAATGTAATGGATTTTGAACCGAAAAACGTATTACCTTCAGCATGTGTACCAACAACAACTAACACCGGAATTAGAAGGGCGATTATTAGTAGTGTTGATGATATTTTTATTTTCATTTTGTTTCACCTTTAAAGATCCTAGAATCTTTAATCAAGTTATCCGCATAAATTTACCATAAATTATAAATGTTATCCCGAAAGGAATTTTTATTAGTTTAATTTAATTTTTTTTCAACTTAATTTCAAGAGTAAAATTGTAAGTTTTCATTTACAAATCCACATTTTTTAGATAGAACAGGAGGGATATTAAATGTGAAAGTATCAAGCGAGAAAGAAGCTAAAGAAATTGCGGAAGATGATCCCCTTAATGGAATATTTGTTATGCGTGTATAATTATAAAAATATGTACATAATTTTATTTAACTTTATCATAGATTCTGAGTTTCAGATATGGTCCAGAACCGAAATCTAATATCTCAAATGACTGATTAAACTCATCATATTTACCCATGACTGGATCATGTTTTCGAAATGATATCATAATTAATATTCAACCAACGATGTATTTTAATAATATCTCAAAGACCTTTCTTTTGTTAGTAGATCAATTATTCATCGGAGTTATCTGATTTTGAAATTTTATGATAATGTGAAACAAAACTACCCTCAATATCTCAACGATGAATCAGGAATAATTTCCAACGGTAATGCTGATAGAATTTACTTTCCAACAAATGAAATTGATATTCAGGAAATAATGAGAGAAGCAGTAAAAATGGAAATCCCGACTCCAGTAACGATATCTGGTGGGGGAACAGGAATTGCCGGTGGTCGAGTTCCATTAACCGGTTGGATCGTTGCTACAGATAAAATGAAATCAATATCTAGTGATGATTCGGAGAAGTGGATGGATCCTGAAACAAAACAAGATTATGATATCAAATTGTTGGAAATCAATGAAAATAAGGCTTACCTCACTATTCCTATTTCAATGAATGTAAAAGCAATCCAAAATTTGGTAAAGGAAAGAAAATGGTTTTATCCACCAGATACTACAGAACGAAGCTCATTTATCGGTGGAAATATTGCTACCAATGCATCTGGTGCTAGATGTTTTAAGTATGGAGCAACTAGAGAATGGGTAATTGAGATTAGAGCAGTTTTACCAGATGGTTCAATCTTAAAGTTAAATCGTGATGATAATAAACACTATTTAGAAAAGGAGAACATTGTTTTGAACGTAAATGGTAAAGATATAAGGATA
>CAZRLL010000322.1:0-3191 GCA_964600735.1 uncultured archaeon | reverse complement strand
TGACATGACTTACGCCTTTGATCCCACGGGAAAATGGACAAAGGTGCACCAGATTCGACTCAACCGCAAACAGGACGGTTTTACGAGGGATGATCTGATTGAATTCGGCCGATACTGCAATTTAGGTAAAAAGAAAGCTGATCAGATTATTTCCGCCACCATAAACGCATTTTCAGTTTTTTCGACCTATGCCGAAAAGTATAATGTCCATCCGGAATTGACCCACACGATACAGAATAACCTGCGAATCAATCTGTAGCGATACCCGACTTTTGAAAAACCTGAGCGAAGCGGGACAAAGCTTAAAACAGCTGTTGGTAGAGGATCAGGCTGAAAATAATATTTTGATAATCATACAGGGTGAGGGGTGGGATCACAAAGGAAGACATCGCACCCAGCTCCCAAAAGAAAAAAAGGTAAAAAAGTAAAAACCCAAAAAATTACTGAGTTCTCGCAAAGCGGAAACCACGGTAATTTTGTTCATCATTTGGGCCTGTCGCGTCTTCTCATCTATCATCTCATCCTTTCCTGAATTTTAGTTATAACCTCCCTTGATTTTAATTATAATATTGCAAAAGGGTTAAATTTGGGTTCCTCTACGTTTTGTATGGAGATTTTGCTTCTTAACTTTACAAGTTTGGTCATGGCCATTCTCAGCATTTATCATCCCAGGGACCCGAAATCGTCACCGTTATGGCAGATACTTGATCGTTATTATGACAACTTTGAAAAATCATACCCGGAAAAATTCGAGAAAAAGTTTGGATTTTTCAGACCGGTGATCGGGGAAGTGGTTCGAAGTTATCTGAAATGCGGGGACCTGAAGCAGGGATTTGCCAGAGTTCGTTGTAATAATTGCGGACATGAATTTTTGCTTTCTTTTTCTTGTAACCCTCTTTCCGGGCACTAAATTGAAATAGTACTTAAAAATTAATAGGTTACGTGATTTGATTAAAAAATGTAGTCAAAGAAATAATTGGCAAAATAATTTATTTTCAAAATAATGTCAATTATGACTTGACATAGAGCTAAACCATTAATAATAATGTAGTCAAAGAACAACAAAATGGAGACTACATTATGCACCTGAGCTATAGCGAATCCAAATACAAGGACAAGTCCTATAAATCGTATTCCATCGCCGAGTCCTACCGCGATGGGAAAACGGTTAGAAAACGAACCCTCTGGAAACTCGGAAAATTGTCCGATGTGCAAGTCTGGCAGATTAAGCTAATTTGCAGAGTCGTAGAAGACAAAGAACAACTCTTAACCAATTTAGAAGATATAGTAGTCAAAGAAACCAAGTCTTATCTTGATATTGCGGTTGTCAATGAACTCTGGAATCGACTTAAACTAGATGAAGCTTTCACTGATGAAATCACCGAAAGCGAACTGCCTACTCATACTTTAGCCAAGATACTGACAATCAACCGTTGTCTCGATCCATGTTCCCATTACTCAATTCCCAAATGGGTGGAGCATAACGCTTTGAAAGAGATACTTAACATCGATCTATCCGGGTTGAACGACGATAAGATTTATTACGAACTGGATAAGATCTATCTGAATCAAGACGCTATCGAAGACCATATTTTCAAACATACTTACGAACAAAACCCGGAAACGTACGATTTTATCGACTATGACCTGACGACGTCCTATTTTGTAGGCTTCCGCTGCACCCTTTCCGAATTTGGAAAAGGAAAAGCGGAATGTCACGGCAGAAGACAAGTCTTGTTAGGTGTTCTTATCAACAGCCATGGGTATCCTTTTAAGTGGGATGTGTTTCCTGGTAATACCGCCGAAGTCAACACACTGAAACAGAATATAGACGCATGTAAAACCCGGTTTCAGTTGAACGATAAAAACGTCACTCTGGTCTTTGATCGCGGCATCATCTCAGAAGACAATGCCGGTGCGATCGAAGACGCCGGGCTGAAATACATTTCAGCCCTGGACAAAAATCAGATTCCCTCCTGTGGAATCAGTTTGAGTCCTTTCGCCGGATTAGCTTCATTGAATACGGACGACGACAATGTAAAGGTATCCGTACCCAAAGGTTTCAAAAAATACGACGATGCCCTGTTTTACAAAGAAGGTGGTATCATTGGTAACAAGCGTCTTGTTATTGGTTTTAATCCTGGTTTGTTCGTGGATGACCGTAGTCTTAGAAACCTAAAGTTTCGTTTGTTTGAAGAGTACCTGCAAACCGAAAACAGCAATCTTAAAAATGCTAAAAAAAGCAGAGAAGAAGAAGCTACCAAAAACCGAGTCGTCAAAGAACTCAAACGACTCAAAATCAAAAAGTATTTTCAACGGCCGGTGCTGCATGAAATAACAGTTGAACGAAAACTCAAAGATGGGACCGCCAGAACAGTCAGGAGCTTTCAGGTTGAGATTGAAAAAAAGACAGACATAATAGACACAGAAAAACTAACTGATGGAGTCTGCGTGTTCGTTACCAATCATGTTAAGAAGCGAGGTAAAGGTTACAAAACAACTGCGCACTCGATCATAAAAGCATACAGAGACAAAACAAAAATCGAAGATGTCTTTAAGAACATGAAATCGTTTTTAAAAATCCGGCCGTTTTTTGTTAACAAAATCCAGCATGTACGAGCGGTCTATACAATTTGTATCATAGCCTACTATATTAACAAATACCTATCGAATCAGAGGAAGTCCTTTGGTGAAAAAGAATATTTGAATTCCAAAGAGTTATACTCTCCATTCCGGGACAAAGATATGGCAGTCCTCGAAGATAATCAAACCGGTCGGACAACCGTAAAAGCAGTTCAGTTGCCAGAGGCTACCTTGAATCTGATTGAAAAGCTGGGAATGGGCCATATACTTTGGAAATCCAAGTAAATTCTGACGAATAACAAATGTAGTCACAGAAAGATTTGACTTAATTTATTGATATAAATAGTTTTTTTAAGAGGTTCCCGGAACCTGGGATAAAAGAAAAGATAAAATAGTATGCCAAATGCTATTAAAAATGTTGAAATCGCAATGAATGCGGTTAAGCCATACTTAAATCCTTTGATGATACAATGGGTTAAATCTTTCAAATTTCCGTTCCCCCTTAATCTTTTATATTTAAAAATTAATAATCAAGTGATCATGATCTACTCAGATCTGCTAATTAAACGCATAATAATATTTAGTTTTTTTAATCGTTCAATAAAAGT
>CAZRLL010000321.1:0-3205 GCA_964600735.1 uncultured archaeon | reverse complement strand
ATTAGAAGACAGGTAAAGAAGCGAAGAACAAAAATGCGAATACTAGCACTGGAAAGTGAAAGTGCAACTGAAGAAATAGCTGGATTATTATCTATTCATGCCATACTTATGAAAAACACGAAATCTGGGCTACCTTTTTATGAAACAATCTTTGAGGAATCCTTGGATACTGAATTAGACCTTACTCTTATATCAGGTCTGACGACCGCAATTACTAGCTTTTTAAATGAAGTTAAGGAGGATAGACATGGATTCGAGGTTATGGAACGTTCTGGCCTATCAATCACTTCACATAAAGGTGAAGTATCTACAATTATACTAATTTCTAGTGAGCAGCTTCCTCTGTGCATACTTGATCAGATTAAAAATAGTCATTTGGCAATTGAAAAGGAATTTAGATCCAAAATCAGCAATGAGGCATATGTTGAAGGGATTCATCCTGATTTAATTGAAGATAGACTGGAAAGGGATTATTTCAAGATCTCATTAAAAAGGAATTTAAAAATTATTCCTTCACAGTTTCAGAAAGTACAAAAAATGAGTTCAATAACCCGAAATATTAGATCAAACATGCGCATTATGAAGGAATTTTGGGAAACTACAGCAGAAGCTAATGTACCTATTACGTTAAAAATATTGTTTGAATACCTTTTAGCAGAAGGGATAAGTAAAGAGATCGTCAGCAAAATGGTAATACTTGCATATGGCCACGAAATGATAGAAGAAGATTATTCACATGATAAATGATAAATTTAAATTTATTGAATTTTGGTAGTCTTCTTATATACATAGTAAATATTAATTAAACCCAAAGCTATTATCAATACGATATTAACAAAATAAATACCAGATCCCTCAATTTTCACTTTACTGATTTCAGGAGATAATATTTCTATTAGATAATAACCTGGTTGATCTGTATCCACCGTTACAGTCGATTTAAACTCATGTTGAGAACGAATAGGGCTAGATGACTCTTTATTCAAATTAAGGAAAGTTACATTAATTTTAATCAAAGAATTTACACTGGTAATTATTTTAATTGAAGGAGTATGTACATTATAAACAACTGAACTTTCGATATTAGGTTTTACGGTAAATTCATGAGCTGGCTCGAGTAATGGAACAATTGTGATAATACTGGTCACAAAACAGACAAAAAATAGAGTTTCACGTTTCATCAAAACACCTCAAATTTCAATATCAGTGCGTTGGTGGAGTTTCCAAGCAATTAATATACATATTATTCCAGAGAAAAATGATAAAAATAAAGGTAAGAGGATATTTCCCCTTAGAAATTGAAATTCACTTAATAAAATAATACTCAATAGATTGTCACTATTTCGATTGAAAGCAAGATTCAATCCAATCAGAGTAATGAATGAAATCGAAGCAAATTCCGGTATTTTTATTATTTCTGCAAATAAGAGAGCTACTCCAATAAGTAGAAAATTACTTGACAGAATTAGCAAAAATAATGACAGGACTTGAATAGCATCAAGATCAATTCCCCCAGGAAATATAATGATCAATAATCCTAGTAAAACACCAAGAAAGATATTTAATGCAAAAGCCGCCACCGCATTGAGGAAAAAATAGGCGCGGTCTGTTCCTAAAGAAAGCCAATAACCAAATGATCCGTCTTTTTTTATAGTTGACCATGGGTAGATAATCACGAATGATAATAATACAATCAAGGGTATTTTTGCCCAAAGAAGATAGGTTTCCAGAGAATTAAGTTGTATATCAGAGATTTTATCATAATCAATATTATCACCAGCATATTCACTAGTACTAGAAAAGTAAAACATAATTGGACCGAGGATCACTGTTGATAATATTAAGAGCTCTTGTCTGGGAAAACCTAAAAATAAATATTCTACTGCAATTTTCTCTTTTGACTTCAATCCAATCAAAGAGCGATCACGATGATATTGCCATTTTTGTCTGGTCCTTCCGAAAATTTGGTTAACCCCACTATATTTTTCAATTTTTTTGAGCACTGATCCAATTTTTGAGGAGCTTGAAATGGCTGGGGTTGTTTTTTTCTCTTTTTTTCTTTTACTCAACTAAACCAATCCCTTTAATCTACTTTTAAGAACATCAATAGCATCAAAAGATATGATACTATTTTCTTTAGTATAAACATCCAATATCCGCCAGATTTTGTTGGTTAAATTGAATCTAATTGATTTCCCATAAACATCGTCTTCAATTTCGTAACTAATCCGAAGCTTCTTGAAGTGCGCCTCTAGTTTCTTAAAGTCATCAACCACAATGGAATACTCTTGATATTTACCTCGTTTCAAAGGTATACTACCCATGAATTTTCCCTGCTTTAGAATGATTACTTCATCCACAAACAGATTTACTTCATCAATTCGGTGTGAAGATAGGAGTAACTTCGATTTTGTCTGTAATAACTGCTCCTTCATTAGCCTTAGAATTTTATCTCTAAGCATCATATCCAGGAAATTAGTTGGTTCATCCAGAATTATCAATTTAGGTCTACCGTAAAACATGGGTAAAAGGGCAACCAGCCTTCTCTGTCCTGCAGATAAATTTTTTATTTTCCAAGTACCATCTAGCTGCATTATTCCCTGTAAGTCAATATTTTTCTCAACATTACCATAAATATTTTCCAGAGTTTCCATCCAGAAATCAATGGTCATTTTTTCGGGAAGAATTGGAAAATCTGGAACAAATCGTATGTCTGACTGGTGAATACCGAGTTCAATACTTCCAGACGTGGGGAAGATAAGACCAAGTAGTAATTTGATAAATGTGGATTTACCTGAACCGTTCGGTCCGAATAATCCTAGGTAAGGCGTATTTGTGGCGAAAGAGATATTATTAATAGCGATAATATCATTTTCAAAAATCTTAATTAGATTATTGCATCTCAATAGGTAAGATCCTGATTTTTCGCCTTTAGAACTAATTTTACTAATACA
The DNA here is from genome assembly GCA_964600735.1 of uncultured archaeon. Taxonomy (GTDB): domain Archaea; phylum Asgardarchaeota; class Heimdallarchaeia; order Heimdallarchaeales; family Kariarchaeaceae; genus LC-2. The sequence continues at coordinate 251 of CAZRLL010000321.1, read as the reverse complement.
AATACCTCCAAATAGAACGAAAATTTTTCAATTCCCGTACAATTATTTCTTAAAATTCTTGTTTTTAAAGCTCCTATAATACTGATTTATTATTTATTTTTAAAGTATCCTTCCATAAAACCGATATAAAGCCTGATTAAAACAAACCGAATAGCAGGGGCTATCAATGAAAGCTATCATGTTTATTCAAAATCTTATTTCAAGAATATACTATCTAACAAATCGATATTATTTGCATAAACAACTGATAC
>CAZRLL010000320.1:0-3265 GCA_964600735.1 uncultured archaeon | reverse complement strand
TGCACAACTTGTATTCCAGCTCGAACTGTATATGGTTGTGCATCATTGTGTGCAACCTGTAAAAATGATACAACTAAATTAATCAATTCCTCGGGTGCAAAAGGGATGGTGTATCGAAGTATCTGTCTTTCTTCGTCAGCACTTGGAAAATCTAATTCAACAATCGGCTGCAATCGACTTATAATATACTCTGGCAGCTCAAAAGTACTCGTATCAGTATTCATGGTGACTGCCATTCGGAATTCAGGATGAGCATGGATTGTAATTCCTGCGATTTGTGATTCAACGTAACGACGTTGGTCTAGTAACGGAGCTAAACTTGCCCATGATTTTTCAGACATACGATTTCCTTCATCAAGAATTAATGTCCCACCTACGATCATTGCACTAACTAATGGGGAGGCTACGTATTTAATTTTTTGACCTTCTGAAACTACCGGAATAACAATTAAATCTTCTGGTCGCGTATCCATTGTACTTTGGAAGAAATAACATTGCTTTCCTAAAGCTTTAGCAGTCGCATACGCCATTGTTGTCTTACCTACCCCAGGTGGACCAGTAATTCTTGGAGTTAAAGGCAAATCAGTGTCCTCCAGAACTAACCAGCTGGCAATTAATTGATTTTGTACCCTCTGTTGCCCTATCCATTCAATTTTGAAATCAGTTGGAGGCGATAGGAAAAGTTCAACGCCCTCGATTTCTACTTTGTCCATTACAAATTTAGTATTAATTCAGTTACTTCTTAGGTTTTTGTTTATTGAATAAATTTTTCAATAAAATCACAAGACGTCAATATATGAAAAATGAATTTAACTGGACAATAATCATTTCATCTTAGACAAATTATGTCAATAATTATATATATCAAAAAATGACATATTTAAAATGATAATGTGAGCTCAATAAACTTAGAATTTCAAGAAACAGAAAAACCATTAATGGAGGTTTCTAATCTTCATTTTAGTTATTATAAAAAAAAGCCAATACTCTATTCTTTGAATTTCTATGTTAATCGGGGAGAAATCATCGGAATTTCGGGTGAAAATGGAGCTGGAAAATAAACATTTCTCAAAGCAATTGTTGGTTTAGTTAAATTTACAAAAGGTAAAACAGAGACTAGAGGAAAAATTGGATATTTAAAGTAAAATCATCTTCTTTTTGATATGTTGACGGTTACTCAGAATTTTATGGTTAATAATTGTTCAATTAATGTATTATTACGATTTATGTATAATACACGAGTGAATTGGAAGAATGAAATTGCTTTTATCATTTTGTACGAATTCTTACTGATTCTGATTTATATTTTAAGGAGATCTATAATTACAACCAATAATTAATCAGAAAATGGATTGAAAAATGAAGACTGTTGGATTATACCATAAAATCGCAAGAATCTACGATTTGCTAGATTATCCATCCGAATTGCTATTTTATCGACATATGAGAAAACAATGGATCAATAAACTTGAGAATGAAGTTATTCTTGAAATTGGGGTAGGAACCGGGAAAAATCTCAAGTATTATAAGAATTCAAATACAGTTATTGCAGTAGATTCAGAAATTCAGATGCTAATTCAAGCAAAGAGAAAATTAGAATTAAGTAAAATTATTGTTTCTGATGTCAATCTTTTGTTACAGAAGAATTTACCTTGGAAACTTCCAATAAAAACTTTCTCCACAGTGATTGCTACCTTTGTATTTTGTACGATGGACAATCCTAAACCGATTTTAAATGAATTGCTCAACTGGACAAAGCCTGGAAGCAAATTAATTTTATTTGAATATGTACAATCCAATAATCATGTTTTGAAATTCTTTACCACACTGATTAATCCCATTACAAAGAAGCTTTTTGGATTTAATTTCAATCGTGAATTAACACACGATCTTTTAGATCATAATTGGAAAATTACACGAATTACGGATATTATTTCAGACATGTTAATAGTTGTCGAAATAGAAAGAATGTGAACTATCAGTTAGTCCGATTTTTTAATGTCAATTATTCCACTTCCTTTTTTATTTGAAATGGGCTACTGGTTTCTATTATCATAATTTAGATATACCTTTTACTAGCCGAGTTTTTAATATTGATCGAATTACAATAATGAATATAAATAAATTAATTGCAATAAATCCAATAAATATATAACTACCTATTTCAGGATCTCCTTCTCCAATTACAAATTTTAACTTCATATCTGAGTGACCTAGTCCACAATATATGTGGCAAAATGCTGAAATTGACACATCATCATCTGGAAGGTAAAAATCTATCAACGTTGGTTTATTATATTCATCATTTGATTTTGGTTTAATAATTGAAATTGCTATATCAAAATCTTTAGCCGAGAAACCATGTTGCACATCAAATGAATATATTTCTAAAAAAACATGACTTCCTTTTGTTAGTGATCCAATTCTACCATGATATAATGATTGTTTCATAGCTCTATCTTTACTTACACCTTGGAGCATTAAATCCTCGATTTGATTCATATCATAGGCTGTGATTGACCATTGTGATAACTCAATCCGAAAGTAATAATTCCTGTCAATTCCACCCACGGGTTCTTTACCCGATGCAAAAACGATATTAGAGGATACTGAAGGTAGGACTAGAGTCAGTAACAATATCGCTATCAGCAGTTTCATTGAAACACCTTAAAGGGTTTGGAAAATTCCTATGTTTTCCCCATCTTTTATTGAGGAGATCTCCCATGGTATATTTTTATCCCCACCCATACCCGGAGAACCACTAGGCATATTTGGAAGAGTAATACCATCAAAATCTGGTAGAGAATTAAGCATATCATATATGACTTGTACTGGAATGTGACCTTCAACAAAGTAATTACCGATAATTGCAGTATGGCAACTTCGTAGATCCTCTGGAATATCCTTTTGATCCTTTATATCCTTATGAGCTTCAGTTCTTTTTTGAAAGGTGTCAAATCCGTTATCATTAAGGTAATCAACATATTTATGACAACATCCACAGGTTGGTGAACTATATAATACAACTGGAATTTTATCAGTTGGTTCATTATTGGTACCATCACCATTTGATGAATTCTCGGATTTGTAGGTTTCTGGTGAAAATACACCTGCAACAAGTAAAACACTAAAAAGTAATATTGAAATAATTATCCAAGAAAACATCTTGGTAGAATTGCCTTTATTTAGATTACTAATATTTTTTTTCTTTGTGATATTATCAAAAACTGAATAGTCAATCAATTCATCATCTGAATAATTTTTC
>CAZRLL010000319.1:0-3267 GCA_964600735.1 uncultured archaeon | reverse complement strand
ATATAAAGCTAATGGCTGATTTAAATAAAATACATCATCACTTTAGAAAACGGTACTACTGGATTGATCAACACTAAAATCTCATATTTTCACTGAAATTTATCCAATTCATTATCGAGCATTTTATGCATTAGCTCCCGTTCTACTGAATGCATGTGATTTTGGTTTAACTGAGCAGCAACTCTAAACATCCACTTCAATGCAAAATTGGTATCATTTTGGTTAGCTACTAGATACTTTAACTTGGGTTTGGGTGAATATAGAGCAGCAATTATTGCTTCAATTACTTTGTCAGGTTTGTCATGTTGTGAGCGTTCTAAGAAAACTGGATTGTTCAAATTATCGAATAATGAGCTCAACTCACTCTTGTATGATGATTTTTCATATTCAGGTATTCGTTGCTTTAGGATGGGTGCTAAGGCTTTTGAAATATCAGATTGAACGTTTCCAGGTTTAATCGTGATCGCCTGAATTCCAAATTGTTTGGTCTCAAAATGCAAAATATCAGTTAATGCCTCCACAGCAAATTTTGATATGCTATAGGCACCAATTAATTTTGTAGGGATGGTACCAGATAATGAGCCCATGGTCACGATTCTTCCTTTTGATTCTATAAGAAATGGCATGACTGCGTTTGTGACACGAAATACTCCATAGAGGTTAACATCCATTACTCGGTTAAAATAACTCTCTGGGCTCTCAATTAAGGGCCACATATCAGAGATGCCGGCATTATTCACAATCCCGTACAAGCCAGCTCCCTCATTTTCAATCCAGTCAGAAAGGTTTCTCATATCTTCTTTATTGGTTACATCAACTTTTACAGCTTTAATATTTTCAATATTTGATAAGAGTTCGACGTTATCCAGATCATATACTCCTGCATAGACCTCATAACCTTTTTTTGCGATACTTTCGACAGTCGCCCTCCCAATTCCAGTATCTGCACCGGTAACGAGAACTGGGCCAAAATTTTCTACCATGAGGTTTCATTTTATGTGCTATTAAAATTCCTTTCGGCTTTGTTTTGATAATATTGGGGACCTCAAGAAATTTTTAATAGCCAATCTCTAATCAACTGAATGAGTGGTTACCGAAAGTAATATGGTTGATTGTTTTACCGTTTAATAAGTGATAAAATCATTATATCTGGTCCCTCATGGTGGAGTGATTGTACCAGGATTGGAAGAGGAATACAATGAAAAAGCCAGAATACTTCATGAATCCATGTTGAAAGTGCAAAAAGAAATCCAAGAGGATAAAATCAAGTTAATTTTCCTCGTAAGTCCTCATGGTTATCAACACCCTACTGATTTTTTAATTTACCTTCACCAGGTATTTGAAGGATTTCAAATCATAAGCTCCGAAGAAGAAAATAATAAGCGAATGGTCAAACAATTCATGTGGCCAGGAAATTTGGAGGTTTCCCAATTGCTTATAAAGATGTTACGTGAAGCAGGAATACCGGCATCACCATTTATCCAAGCAGATGTTAATTACCCATTAAAACTCGCCTGGGGTGAAACTATTCCACTTACATATATTGCTAGTAGTGAAGGGCCTCAAATTGTAATTCTAAGTCCCCCAGTGGTATCGATATCTCATAAAAACTCTAAAGATCAACTCAAGGAAGTTGGAAAGTTTTTCAAGTTACTTGGGGATTCACCCTTCTTAAAAGACACACCTGTTTCGATCGTTATTAGTGGTGATTTATCACATAAACACGATCCTAACCATGAATATGGTTTTCACGAAACATCAAAAACTTACGATTCAGAGGTTGTTGAGTGGACAAAAAATCCAGCTGAAGACAAATTAACAAAACTATTTGAGCTCAATGAAACAGCGGACTCCTGTGGGATTTCTGGAATAGCGATCATACAAGGTATCATGAAATCATTGACTACCACAAAATGGAAGAATTCATTTTCTGTCTATAAATGCCCAACATATTTTGGAATGATAGTTTCTGCGTGGAGACCTGAGTGAATTTTTTAATAAATTTCCAATATTAAGAGAAAATGAAATCTGCAAATATTTGCATATCAGCATTTGGATCACCAATCATTCGACTTTCTTCAACATGTATTGAACCTTTCATGTGGTAATGGTGTGGCTTTGAAGTTACATCCCAACGATTATCAAAATTGTCAAATCGTTTTCTATCCAGCTTTGAGGAGCTATATTGAATGGTATATGAATACTGAGAGTGATTATTATACACGATATAAAGTAAAATTCCATTTGAAAGTGTAATCTTTAATTCTTTTCCACTTTTGTTTAAAGAATGTTTTGAAATATCAGACATTAATAGTTCTAATAACAATTTTCTTGAAGTTATGATTTTATTAGCTGCACTCATACAACCGAACCATATATTATTTCAAAAGAGATTCCAATTGCTTTAATTCATCTAGGTAATTTGTTATTACGATAGCATCATGTTCTCCTTCTTCTAATTCACCTGATCTTGTTTTAACAATTAATTCATCTGTTGAAGTCACACCCCATTTATCTAAAATTTTTTGGATGCTCTTTCGGAGAATTTCTTGTTTCGTATCAATTAAATCCTTCGCTACATCAAAATTCATTGACACCTTTTGAGGGGATTTTGCCATTAAATATAATTTAAATCTCAAAGTTAATTAAGTCTATTGATATAATATGACGAAATGAACAATCCACCGCATGATTTTGGGATGAAAGTTTCTGCCTGGAGACCTGAATAAACATTGTGGGCTTGTTTTACGCTACCAAATTCCCCCATTAGCTAGAATTTACATTGTATTAATTCAGAAGAATTTTTAGTAATGGATCTATCAAGAAACTATGCAATTCTCATTTAACCTTAACAATTTTACCGATGAACAAATCCTTGATTTTCTTAGAATTAACGATAATCCAACCTAACTATCCTTCATATCTCCAAATGATAAGTCTTTGATATCAATACCAGTCTGGACCATTTATCAAGGGGGGAAATTCTATTTATTTACAAGTAGGAAATCTCTCAAAGTAAAAGCGATAAGGAAAGGCAACCAGAAATTCAGTATAGTGGTAATAAACAAAGATGCTTTTCCACATCCAGATAAATCGATTATATCCTACCTTTCAATTTCTGGAGATCCACGAATTGTCACCACAAATGATAGGGAAGGAGTAGCAGAGCTGGAAATAAAATTATTGAAAAAATATAATACACCAGATAAACAAAATTGGATTGATAATCTCATCAAAAAATTGGAGAATGAGCCAGAAAATGCCTGG
>CAZRLL010000318.1:2276-3270 GCA_964600735.1 uncultured archaeon | reverse complement strand
AATTTTGAATAAAGATATTTACGAGACAATCCAGTATCATCAAAGTAATTAGGATCGACAGCAACTTATCGATCGAGAATTAAGAGGAGCCCTGCAGAATGAGGCTGTTATCAGACGAGATCTTGAGGAAAGGCTTCGTGATGAGAGGCAATTGATGGAAGCGCGGTTTGTTGAGGAGAAGAGAGCCCTTGAGTTGATTGCATCATCCAAATTACAAGACGGAGTCAGCTTGGATAATGTTTTGAAAGAAGTGGGTAAGGCAGTGAGTTCTTCTGAAGAGGTGAAGAGACTGAAGACCAAAATCACTGATCTTGAGGAAAAAATAAGCAGTGAAAGAGAGGAGAATGAAAGGATCCAAGGAGAACTCTCGACCAGTTTCATGGAAAAGATTACCAGATACGATGAGATGATTAATACGCTGAAAGCTCGATTGGGTGATGACTAGGCAACAAATTATGACATGGTAAACTAACCTATGTACCTTAAATTCTTGGGAATTCGTAAGTATCCATTTAGCAATATTTGTTATGAAATAACGAAATTATGGGTTTTAAGAAAAATGCTTAATTTATTCTAGGTTCTTTTACCGATCGTTAACTATAAAATGGGGGATTAATCTTTGAAATTTCAGATCGGGTGGAAATCTGATGTTATACAAAGAAATAGATCCTGAAAACACTCAATTTGAACATATACGAAAATATGTTGACCTCTCTAACAAAAAAGTGGTAGATATCGGTTGTGGTGATGGAAGATTATCTTTTCAAATAGCTAATTATGCTTCTTTTGTATGGAGTATTGATCCGGATGCGGATGAAATTAATCTAGCCAAAAAAAAGAAATTAGAAACTAGCCAGACAAATATATCGTTTCAAGTGGCAAATGCCAAAAGATTACCCCTTGAAAATAATATATGCGATATTGCGATTTTTACACTTTCACTTTGTTGTATGGCTAATATTGAGATAATGAATGCAGCGATTGATGAGGCAAG
>CAZRLL010000318.1:0-2266 GCA_964600735.1 uncultured archaeon | reverse complement strand
GGGATTTTAATTAATCTTCAACCATCTCTTCATCGGAATTTCAACAATTTACATGCAGGGATTAAATATTACATTACTAATGATGAAAATGAACTTGTTTATTGGGAAGCTGGAAAAAAATCCTACTTAGCAATAAAGAAATCCTCTTTGATTGATCAAAAATTTAAAATTATCGCAGAAAATGATTTTATCTCTAACTGGTCATATTTCTCAAAAGAAACCGCTATTCATGACATCACCCGTGATTATAAGGTTGAATATGACAAATTAGATCAAATTACTTTAAATAAAATTGATATTCTATTAGAGGAATCAATGATTGATAAAAGAGTAATTTCTAAGGAACTAGTGTTAATTACAATTTTACGCAAACAATTATTGTAATAATGAATATCAAACGTCTTCCTTTAATTTCTGCAACCCAAACACGAATCCTTAATTGTAAGCTGTATCAATATTTTATTGAGTGCGCATTTAGGTTATATTAAAGATCATCAAAACCAATTATTGAAAAAACAACCAGAAGAAATAATATTAGAAAAACCCAAAAAATTTCTGCATTTCTATTCAGGATTAAATCTTCTTTTTTCCATTTAGTCTTAAATGTGTTACTAACAGATAATCCAACCGATATTCCAATTAATACTCCTGCTATTGAATCGGATAGCCAATGAATATTACTAGATACACCAAAACTAACATAAAATGCATATATGAACCCAAATACACGATATTGTAAGAATTTTGGAGGTGCAACAATTGTGGTTTGAGTTGTAGACCCCAATTCAGGACGATAGCAATAAAAAACCGTAGCCATGGCCCAAGCAATTCCTGCATGGGCAGAAGGCCATCCATCAAATACTCCTCTCCTTAAAAAACCGATGGCAAAATCCATACTGTAGTCTCCATTCAGCTCTTCACTCAACTCGGGACCTAATCTCCCGGTAAATGCCTTGTAAATGGAGATCCAAAATATCCCAACCACTGCAGCTTGGGTAAGGGCATATGCCAAGGGTTCAAGAGAAGGTCTATTTTCCTTTTTCCCAAACAAATAAATAATCGGTGGGACTACGAAAGGGATTAATCCTCCAATCAGAATTGCTTGAAATAAGAATAACTGTAAAATTTTATGGTTTCTAAAAAATAGGAAGTACGACCAATCTATCCCATAGAGTACAAGTGGAGCAGAAATTAGAATGGCAAGTAGGTGGAGAACACACCATGGCCATCTTAATGCACCTACAAAACTGGCTCTGATGTTCTTTGTAAATCCGTAAATATATTCTCTAAATCGTTTTCTATTGATTTCCCGGATAATTTCTCTAAGCACATTTCAATCAATTATTTTGTTTATTTTATGATTTAATGAATTGGAATAAAGTATTTGTTGGAAATCGTGAAAGATTTGTTCGATTAGTTGAGAAACCATTGATTGATTATTCGATTCAAAAGAAAGGTAAAATTCGAACTTGAAACCGATAATATTAATAATATAAATGAAGTAAATCTAGCTATTGCGTATAAATGGGTTAAATGGATTAAAGACTAAAATATTTCTTATTATAACATTTCTTAGTTTTTTTCCAATTATCGGTATTTTTGTATATTCTGATTTATACCTTAAACCTTCAATATATCAATCTAATGTTGATAATTTCCATGTTTTGGCTCAAACCATTGGGTATGAATCCTCTACAAACAATATTCAAAGTTTGGATGTTATTTTATTTCTTTCCGAATCTACAATTTTACATGATTGGATAGAATCCAATGAGACGGATGAAGATAATTTTAATCATACGCTATCAATATTTGAATCATATGGGTTAAAACTTGATAATATTGCACAGATACGATACATAAATCGCACAGGTCATGAGAGAATCCGGTATAATATCCCTTTAAATCGAATTACCAATGAATTTAATCGTGTTAGTGATGAAAAATTGCAGTATAAAGGAAACAGGGATTACTATATAGAAGCTAGTGACCTAGATCCGGGTGAAGTCCATATATCTCATATAAATTTAAATATCGAAAATAATACAATTGAGTATGTAAATGGTAATGTAGTTCCTGTAATTCGCTATGCCGCACCAGTTTATATTAAAAATATTTATTCAGGTATAATTGTCTTAAATTTTTATTACGAACCGATTTATTCTCAAGATTTGACATTTGCTCAGGAATTTTATGATAAGATAGATGTTGCGATAATTGATAATAATGGGTACTTTTTATTTAGTAATTTTAACGAAGGATGGTC
>CAZRLL010000317.1:0-3310 GCA_964600735.1 uncultured archaeon | reverse complement strand
AGGTGGTGGGCCGCACACGCACCACCGTCGGCGGCTTCTTCCGCTCCCTGGTGGTGGGCAACCGCTTCACCAAGGCGGCCTTCAATCGCATCTTCGAGGGGCAGCTGCAGAACTACATCAAGCCGGGAGAATCTGACGTTTTCGTCTACTACTCCGGGCACGGCGCCCCGGACGTGGAAAGCGCCTCCGGCTATTTCGTCCCCCACGATGCCGATCCCAGCTACGCCGCCCAGACCGGCTACAGCCTGGAGCAGTTCTATCGCCAGTTGGGCGCGCTGGAGGCCCGGTCGGTGACGGTGGTGGTGGACGCCTGTTTCAGCGGCGGCAGTGAAGCCGGCATGCTGATCCAGGCGGCGTCGCCCATTTTCATATCGGTGGAAAATCCCGTCGCCAACCTGAAGAACGGGGTGGTGCTAACTTCTTCTTCGGGAGACCAAATCAGCTCGTGGCATAAAGAGGTTGGGCACGGACTGTTCACCTACTACTTTCTCAAAGGCATCCGAGGCGAGGCGGATGGCGACCAGGACGGTAAGGTCACCTCGACGGAGGTTTTCGGCTATATACTGGAGCACGTACCCTACCTGGCCCGCCGCCTGTACAACCGTGAACAGACGCCCCAGCTGATGGGTGAATCCCTCGATCAGGTGTTGGTGGCGTACTGATGCGAACGTATATTGATGTGTGTTAAATTAACACACTTAGAGCTTATTGAATGGATAGAATCATGAGAATCAGGTAGATGGTGCGCATCTTCATGAAAAGGCATCCTACTGTGTGGAAAGAAAAATGCACTCAACGCTGACATTTGCACTACTGGTACTGTTCTGCTGGAGCACTCTTTTCGGCCAGAGACCAGGACTACAGAATAGTCTACCCTATAGTGAGTCACAAAGTACTTCAGCAAAGGGTGCCGCGACTGCCAGCAATAGCAATATCGGAACTGGAAACAGCAATCCCAAACGCTGGACTGAAGTGTCTTATGAAATTGATTCTATCAAATATCCCACGCGAATAAATTCGGTTATATATATTCCCATCAAGAGAAAGACAGACCACTATCGCAATAAAACGAGAGTAGACATAAGTAATAATTCTTGGTTGTACTACCTTGCATGGGTAGGTCTGGGAGTAAGTTTTTATAATAACTCCGTAAATAGGCCAGAGGAGAGAGAATATTGGCAAAAATATACTCTCGCATGCATCGGAGGTATTATCTGGACACGTGGTATAGTAGGTCCGATTCTCTATGAGGATGAACTTCTCATAAAAACAGAAACTACGCCGCTTACTCATACAGACTTCCTCATTTCAATCAATCATATTTCCAATTCCTACAAAAGCGATGCCGCTGGAGCAATAGATATCGACTTAATCAATGACTTTCAGCTATCAAAAACAAAATTGGACAGTATCCAGATAGGTATCACAAATCATTCCTTCGAGATCTCAGAGAAATTTGTTATCGCATCCAAGAGCTTCCTTTCGCCTCATTTAGAAATAACAAAACCAGCCAGTAATATCTGGAGCACCACGACGCAAGCGATTATCAGCAAATGCTACCAGGGAGAAGTATATCGAATCGTCAAGAGGAAAGGGGATTTGCTTGAGATAGTATTGGAGAACGGGACCGGCCGACTGCATAGTTCCGTAGGCGAAGTGTGGTATATGCCCGAAAAACCCCGCCCGGCTTATCCACCGGTTCTGGCCATAGAATCACCTGGATTCCAAGAACCTGGAGGCAACAATAAATTGGACGCTGAAGAAACCGGCGAGATTTACTTCACCGTAAACAATTCCGGGGAAGGCGCAGCTTATGATGTTTTTGGCAATTTGAGTCTTACGAGAACCAAGGGGCTAGTATTCGACGATGTGATTCAAGTTGGGGATATTCATCCCGGTAAAAAGCGCAAAGTCAGGTTTCCTATCAGTGCCACCGATGTAGTGGAAGAAGGCCCGGTTATTGCCTCAATTACTTTTAAGGAGAAATACAACCAGCCGCCGGGTGATCTATCCGTGACCTTCAACACCAGAGAGTTTCAGGCCCCGAACCTAGCTCTCGGACCTTACATATGCAGCCCGAGTGGATCGGATGCAATATTACATGCCGGAGAGGTATTTACGTTGACTATGTCTCTTATTAACACCGGCACCGGCTCAGCGAAAAGTATTCTTTTTAAAATCGATCCGCCTGAGAAAATTCATATCGCAGGAGAGCATCAAACAGAATTTACCCTTGCGGAGCTGGCAGGCAGGCAGCAATATGATTTTATCACCCAGTTTTATTCGGATAGGGACTATCAAAGCGATTTTATAGAATTCAATATTTCTGCCACTGAAAAAAAAGGTAGATATGGTTTTGAAATATTGAAGGAAATCCCAATCAGGCCATATGCTGGAGGATCGGTGGTGATTGTTGAGCCTGGAGAAGATATAGAACTTCCGGAACCGCCCGAACCGACTGAGGTCTTCCCCATTAGCGATATCGACATCGACATTCCCGCCGCCGCCACGCTGCGGCCCAACGCTATCGGGGTGATTATCGGTATCAGCAAGTACAGCCACCCGGACGTGCCCCAAGTGGATTATGCCCGCCGGGACGCCCTGCTGATGAAGGAATACCTCATAAAATCGATGGGATTTTCCGAAGAGAATATTATCCTGGCAGTGGACCAGGAAGCTACCAAGGGGACCTTTAATCGCATATTCGAGGGACAGCTGGGCAATTACATCAAGCCGGGCGTGTCGGACGTATTCGTCTACTACTCCGGGCACGGCGCACCCGACCTAGAGAACGCCAGCGCCTATTTCGTGGCCCACGACACCGACCCCAACTACGCCGCCCAAACGGGCTACAGCCTGGATCGCTTCTACCGGGAGCTCGACGCTCTGGATACCAAATCGGTGACCGTGGTTCTGGATGCCTGTTTCAGCGGGGCCAGCGACGCCGGGATGCTCATCCAGTCAGCCTCGCCCATTTTCATTTCCGTGGAAAGCCCCGCTGCCAACCTCTCAAACGGGGTGGTGTTAACCTCATCCTCCGGTGAACAGATTAGTTCATGGTACCGCGATGTGGGGCATGGGCTGTTCACCTACTATTTCCTCAAAGGTATCCGGGGTGAGGCCGATGGCGACCAGGATAGCAAGGTCACCTCGGCGGAGGTTTTCGGCTATATACTGGAGCATGTTCCCTACCTGGCCCGCCGCCTGTATAACCGTGAACAGACGCCCCAGCTGATGGGTGGAGATTTAGACCAAATTATAGTGGAGTACTGATGCGTTTTATCCCTATTGTTGCCATTTCAACCTTGTT
>CAZRLL010000316.1:0-3321 GCA_964600735.1 uncultured archaeon | reverse complement strand
TTGTATAACTTTATCTAAATAATCATAATATTGGTTTAACTGTCACAAACCCTCAAATGATATCATTCTTAGTCAACATGTTCTGTTTCCATAATATAGGATTTGCAAATTTCATAATTTCTTAGAGAAATTTTCAATAATCCAGTAAGTGGCTTGTCAAGATCAAATATTATAGTATGAGCAACAACTACAATTAATGTTGTTATGAATAGTATGAAATAATATAAAGCCATACTTTCAAATCCTTGCAGTAAATAACCGAGCCAAAATATAAAGGAAGCAAGTATATAAAAGAATTTTATGATTTCAGGTATTTTAGTTAGACTAAATTCAATTCTCTGACTTCTGGCATGTGATAAGTCCTTAAATCCACCTATAATTGTGGACATGATTGCATTTACAGCCTCTTGATCGTTCCCTATACTAATTGTATCTAATATTCGTAATATCCTGGTGAATTCAACAGATGGTAAATAGACTAACTTCCTTTTTGCTAATCGATTAAATTCGTCGTCTAATGTAGTGTTAATATAAGTCGTTAATGCAATTTGCATTGCCCTTGAAATGTCCGCTTCATCAAGGAAATCTATAAAATTCCATAAATGCATCAATGCTTCTGTTTCTTGTGAATAAATCTTACTTGTCTCGTTGTAATGATTCCATGCATTTACAAGAATAAAGGCAGTAATTAACGCATATATTGTACCTATTGATCCAATAACATCAGAATTTCTTATTTCCTGAAATTCATCCATTGTTGATTTAAATGGTGTGTGATTAACCAGATAACCCAAAAACATTCCAAAGATAATGACAAGAGAGGAAATCGCTATCTCAAAAGATATCGTAGTTTGAAATTTTTTAAAATCATATTTCATTTGATTCTACTTGCACTGTTCAAAAGGAGTAATTTCAAAAATTAATTGGTTCTATGATGGAGATTTCCTATACTTGTAAAAAATTATACTAATAAGAATTATACTTGAAAGTAATTATTATTACGAGCAGTTATTGTAAAGAAAGCCGTCAAAATCCAAAGGCTATCCGAAATAAACATATAAATCAAATATTTAACAAATACATTGAATTTACTCTCTGATGAATTCACTCCCCAAGTTCGGTCTATTTCTTGGATAAAAATTGTAAAAGCTACTGTTATTAAAGATCTACACATTTGGAAAAGGTATCGAGCAAATCTTATTGGGGGTATTGAACAGTTTACAATAAATTGAACAAAATTATACAAACTTAGACATGTACGGTTCTTTCAGATTATCATCTTTATAGTTATTTTTGGTTTGATGTCATCCGTAATCACGTTTAGAGACTCAAAACCTACTCCTAGGGAGATGTTTTTATTTTTTATGGGCGGAATCTTGCTGATGATATACAACAATACTGCGCTTTGGGCTCCATTAAATGCAGTAACAAGGGACCTTTATAACGGCACATTGGAATTCATATATTCCAACCCATCATCAAGATTTGCTTATTATGTTGGAACAGTAGTTGCAGATGCATTAATTCAAATGGTATACGTTGGACCGATGTTTATTTTCTTGTTCATTTATAGTGGAGCAGGTGTACTCAATATGGGACTTGTTTTTCTCGTTATATTAATTGTGAATATTGTTTTAATTGCCTTCGGAGTGATGATTGGGTTAATCGGGGTAATGTTTAGACAAATTAATTCTATTGCCCAAATTCTTGGTTTACTATTTCAATTTGTTGCAGGTGCGTATTTTCCAGTTACAATATTTCCCAAACCATTCTTAATCTTGGCTTTGACAATGCCTTTCACCTATGGTTACGATCTAATCAGATATTACAGCTTTGGAGGGGATTTCGAGACAATTTTACCAGTGGCTATTGAGTGGGGTATACTTGCATTATTTGCTGTAATATATTGGATAATTGCCAGAATTATGCTAACTCGCGTTGAATCATACTCTAAGAAAAACGGATTACATCTAATTTAATCGTAAAATATTTGATAAATTATTTTGCTTACAAAGTAACTTCGAATTTAAGAGATGAAATTCGTCTCAATAATCTGAATTTCTTGATCCAATTTGACGAAATTGGGTTTCCATCTAATCTCAATAGGTCTAATTTCATTAAATTTGAAAATGATTCCCATGGTAAATTGTCAATTTTATTGTGGGATAGAATTAGTTCCTTTAGATTTCTTAGTTTTTGGAATAATATAGCTGGTATTTCGTGTAATTTATTATTTCTCAAATCCAAGATTTCGAGATCAGCTAATGAGTTAAACAAATTAGGAGGTAAGCTGGTAAGAAAATTATTAGCTAAGTTTAGGTAGATTAAATTCGTGGTGGACTTAAAAGAATTTCCTGGTAATGTTTTAAGCTCATTTGAATCCATTTTTAACGTTTGCAAATTATGCAATTCGCTTAACATTGCCTCAGGTATATGGTTTAATTTATTATAAGATAATGAAAGAGCAATCAAGTTTTTTAAATCCTTGAATACATGGACTGGTAATTGTTTAATTTTATTGTGACCTAAATCCAGTATTTTTAGCTTGGTTAAACTGTTAAAAATATTGCTGGGAATTTCAACTAAGGAATTACTGAATAGATACAGATTTTCCAAATTATTAAAATTGCTAAATATATTGGGCGATAAATCTTTCAACTCTAACTCCCTTAAATCTAGGGATATTACCTTGTTATCACGTATTTTTGTACTCCGCAGCCGCGAAGCCCATCCTTTGTAAGATCCCTTTAAAACAGTCTTGTAATGCTTTTCTTTTCCTAAAACAGATAGCAAATCACTTATTTTCTCAATAATTTATTAGACAAACTTGAGAACATAAATTTTGTGAACTATTAAGTAAATTCTGTTTTGATTAGATTATTCGAAAATTCAATTGTAATAAAATTTTGATATCATGTCTTATTTGTTTATCATCGGTTATTTGGTGCAGTCGATTCAAAAGACTCAAGTGTTTCACCAGTAAAAGAAATTATGGATAATTATTATATTGTGAATAATCCCTATCAAGCCTGATTTGAATGATTTTAATTAAATTGAATAATTGCGGCTAACCCCTACTATACGCAATCAACATCTACATTGATTTCAATTCACATTTTTCATTATTAGATCAATCAATTGGTCACCAAATGATGTTAAACTTAAACCTCTTCAGGAGTTATATGAAATTTAAGTATGGTTGGTGAAAGTTACAATTTTAATCATTATAAATTTAATTCCAAACTCACGAATTGGTTTTAAACATCTAATTACTCACTAGTTGCGTTTTTTCATAGAAAACCCAATTTCAGCTTTATTTGA
>CAZRLL010000315.1:0-3324 GCA_964600735.1 uncultured archaeon | reverse complement strand
GATGCAACATTAAGTAATTTATCAATCAGAAGAATTTCCATAGAAACATCATCTATTCCTTCTAGATGGAATTTATGACCAAATGTGATATTCTCATCCTCATTCAATTCTAAAAATATGATATACTCACCATCATTTTGCAATAAGGCAATTTTTCTCAAATCTGAAATTGAACTTACAATAATTTTTGGCTTATGATCGAATTGCATTTCAATTTTAGGACCTTCATATTGAAGTTTAGATCTGGAAATCCAATTTTCAACATTCGATAATTCTTGATACAAGTTATCAAAATAAACTAAATTTCCATTTTTCTGGTTGATTTCTTTTGTATTGCCACTTTCTGACATAACTCTCCACCCTTGTTTCTGTGATCTATAGATCGATGTCGTAAATTCTTTACCAGCATATATTTGATCCTCATCAATCTTAACTAAATGCTCTGGTTTATTCAGTAATTTCTTAAAATTAAATAATCCATTTGAAATTGGATTTAAATATTCTTTAGAAATGTCATAAATCAGCCCTAAGTATGAATTTGAAGTTAAACATATTTCGCAATTAAGATCTGTTTTATCTGTTTCGACAATAAGTTCATTGTGATTAACATTTTTGCCTTTTTCAGTTAGGCTATAAATATCATCATTTTCCATGACAAGCTCTTGGTAGAGAAGTCGAGAAAATACATTATTAGTAATGGCAGGAGTTATGCCAAAAATGTCAGCCAATTTATCAATCGATATTTCCCCTAATTCTTTCAATAATTCAATAACTAGAAATTGAAATTCACTTGCAAGATCGACATATTCAAAATGTGCTTTCAAAGAAAAATAACGTGATTTTCCCCGAATTGCCATAATTCGATTATCATTTTTAGAAACTATTTGTTCATGCTTCAACCTAAATACTACCTCCTAAATCTGACTGATATGTTCCAAGTATATTAGCTTCTTTTCTTAATCTCTCAACAAGTCTCCTTTCACCCTTGCAATCTTTATGAATAAATGTAGATGAACTACCTATCACAATGATTCCATATATCGCTCTTTTAAGCATCATAGTTATTCGATTACTTTCTCCCATATGTCCTATAGTTTGTGTTAAATTATTTCTTGTCAGGCTTAATATCACAATATCCTTTTCTCTAGAGGAGCTACTATCTACATGAAGAACTTCAATTTTCTGATATAAATTTCTACCCTTCAAATTATTCTCTATTTCTTTTATCTGTGCCCCATATCCTGCCATTATCATTATTTTCTTGTTAGGTAATTTCTCATGAATTTCTTTCGCTGTATCACAAATTAATTTTGCCTCATAAGAATTTCTTGTACTTCTACTTTTGCCAACTTTTACTTCCGCACCATTAGATTGGGGTATGTCAATAAAACTAAGTGGTAGAAATATTTTTCCAGTTATTGCTATAGGATTTATATTTGAGAATGGTCCTGAAGTTATGTTCAATTTAGCTAATAGTTTTTTGTATTCTCCTTTATACCGATGAACATCTGTTAATACTCGAATATCTATCTCAGTAGGCCAATCTTTGAAAATCGAGAATAGCGATCTATTTTTAAATTCAATAACTTTTTTGTGATGTTCCTCGATTTCTGTGTCAATTTTAACTTTTCGCGGGAAGGATAGTCCAGAACGAATAGTTTTTGCTAATCTTCTCATATTTCCGTGTACATAATCTTTAGCAGAAAGAGGCTCATCTAAATTCATCTTTTTGATGGTTGACTTTTTGGGGTCAAATTTACTGCCTGATGATTTTTGAGTAGATTGTAATTGTAATCTATGCGCAAGATATTCAAAATCTTTCTTAGCGAATAATTGTCCACTATTATCTCCAGTTATTGTTACATCCTTAGATAGAGGTAATATTTCTAAAATGTTCCATGGATGAAAATTGTTAGAATCGTCTATGAAAACTTTATGAAAAGAGTGATTACGATTGTTTTTACTAAAATATGATAAATCTTTCTCTTTAACAGCAACTCCTGGGGCAAAAGCAGAAAGAAATGAAGATAAATCAGGTTTTTTTATCAACTCTTTCCATTCACCCCGAATTTTTTGAATTTTGAGATCAAATTCAGTTTCACTATTTGAGATAGCGTTTTCAAATTCATTTCTGAAATTATTTACGTTTGCACTATCATTGTAATAAAATATTTCAAGATGATTTGATCTTTCTTTTAAATTTTGAATAGCACCGATTTCATTCACAATAATAGCTACCCTACCATTGTAACCTCTAAATTTTCTCAGAATATTTTCTGATTTACCAGTTCCTGCTTCACCTTCGATTATCTCTAATTTTAAACCAGAATTTGCCAATACACAATTATTCTCTATTTGTCCCTTTAAGTAATTGTATCGCCATTTCACAGCTGTACTATTTAATGATGATAAAAATCTTGTAAGTGTAGATTTAAGATCTTTCTTTTTATGATTAACATGAAATCTTAATTGATTAATAACTGAGTTTGGAACATAACAAAGCCCATTTTTAGGCAGTTTTAATTCTTCTGGAATAACATATCCAAATTTTTGTACATCCAACTCAAATTCGGCTTTACCCTCATTTACAAATGTTAATTCTATTTTTGGGTGCTTCTTAATAATATAATTTGGAATTAAAGGAATATATAATATATCCACCTGGTCTTCAGTTGTCAAATGATACCTAAATGAATTGTCTGATAAAATTTTAATCTTAAACAGCTTTTCGTCAATTGCTTCTATTAACCAGAGTAAGTTATGTTTGAAATTTTCGTTTGAATCTTCAATTGATGATTTATTTAATGGTTTACCAACCAAATTATTTACCCTCCCATCTCCCCGATTTAACATTGTCACTTCTCATTTATTTAATTCTTACCTGAATACATTGTTTAGATGTATTTAGTCAGTTATTTTATTTATTTTCTTCTGATCCACCAAACTATCATTTTCCTCTTGCAATATATCTATGATATGTGGTTCAAGACCATCAATAGGATCTAGTAGGATCTGTATTTTTTCCTCGATTCCTTCAAGGAAGAATTTTTTCCGGAAATTTTCCAATTTCTGAATGGTAGATGAGTGATCCTCAATAATTTGATCCTTTAGCTCGTGTTGCATCTCTGTTGGTACAAAACTATTGATCAAATCCAATTCGTATTCACCAATGTAGAAAGATTGTCCATCAACAGAAATATTGTATTTATGACTCAGATAATAGAGTATAGCTTGATTGACTAAATCTGAGATATTCTTTATATTTTCGTCTCTCTGTACGAGTTCGTAGATGTGTTGTTTTACAACACCTGGGGTTCGAATATT
>CAZRLL010000314.1:0-3351 GCA_964600735.1 uncultured archaeon | reverse complement strand
TAAAGGTAATACAACTGATAACTCAATATTTTGAAAAATAAAAGGTCTGTTTAAATAATTAAAACAAAGAATGTAAATGATGTTCTATAGATTAACTGATTTGAAATCAATTGAGATTTTCAAAATCAAAGAGAGTATCTAATTTTTTTTACTTATAAAGTTTCTGAAAATTATTTTATTTTATTATTTAAATTTAAATTTTTGATATGTTATTAAGTAAAAATAATAAATCTAAATATTAATTCCCGACACCCTTAAATAAATGCTCTAATGCACAATCATGATAAATAATCATTGATTTATCCATTTATTCTCAATTGAGAGTCAAAGATTGTTTACAGACTCGTTTAATCAATTGATCAAATACCTAAATGATTACTCTCCATTAACAGAGGGAGGTCACTAAAAATGAAAAACACTAAAATAGTTATACTGATTTGGTTAATTTTATCGATTATGGCCCAACCGCTTATTGTTTCGACTAGTTCAACAGGACATCAATCAACTAATATTAAGAATGAAAGTAAACGTGAAGAAGGGATAACATTAGAAAATATTACCGAATCTGTACCAACCGAACAACAACAAAGGAATTTAGAGCTTGGCTTACCAAGATTCTTGGCCAATTTCACCTTATTAACCTTGAATCCACATGAAATTGTTAGTGAATTTGAAAATACAAATTATAAAACCTTCAAGTTAAGGATTGGTGAAATATTTCTATCCTTTCTTTGCTATGTTAAGAAACCAGATATGGGAAACATATTTCTAGTTGATGATACAGGTAACGAAACGCTAGCGAGTTTTGATCAAGTATATATCGTTGAGAGTAAGGAGGTTGATAAGATTAATGCAACCTTTGTCTTTTCTACAACTGTAATTTCAGGAACTTTTACTTTAAACGATGAGATCTACCAATTGGCAGCCTTGCCTGGACAGAATGCACCAGAAAAAATTATCACATATGCGCTATATAAATTGAATGATATCATATATGATGACGATTCTGCCTATAGACAAAATTCTCTTCGAACTTACTCCAATACAAATCACAATCAATCCAAATTGGGAATACAAACGCATTCGATACAGAAAAATCCAAATGCTATAACTCCATCAACATCGAGTACGGTTAATTATTTAAGGGGTGCATCATACTCATTTTATAATGTATGGGGTACTTCAACAATTACCAAACTTTCGGAATTATGGGATGGTGGTGGTTCTGAAGATGCATATTCCTCATTATCTGACGCAACTTCTGCTTCTTTTAATCTTGTGGGTACAAAAATATTCACCTCATCTGGATCTGGCCCTTCAGGTACAAATTGTACTACTTTTCTTAATGTTTGGGTAGATTATACTCCACTTTTTGATCCCGATCTAGCTTGGATTGTTACCCGTGATGATTTTATTGGTGCTCATGGATGTTCCGCAGCTGGTTCTCTTGGGGGTGAATTTTATGGAGTTGTAGCAATTGATGCTCCTGGTACGATTTATCGGAGGAATAGACACACATTAGCCCATGAATCTGCACATGTGTTTTTACCTTTCGAATTGGAATTTGATGACACATTTGAAGATGGCTATATGGCTCATGCATGGACTGAATATGAAAGTTATATTTCTTTAACTGAAACTGGAGGTGAATTAGATGGATATTATAATGGTGGTGGAACTGGTTGGGTTCGATCTTATTGGGAAAAAGAAGTTGATATAGTTGATCCACAGGGCATTACTCACATCTCTTTTGATTATTCATTTAATTTCAAAAATAAGATGGGTGAAATTGGAATTTATGGATTTGATCCAAATGGATATAGAACATTCATCGTGGAAATGAGTGATGCATGGACCGGTAATAATGCAAAACCGTACATATTTGCATATTATTCAGGCACAAATATTTATTCATGGTCTGGAACTTATTCGATGTTAGAATACGGCAGTGGGGATATAACAATACAATTCATTGATCTAGATTCTATTAAAATAACCTTTTATTATCCATACTCAAGGAGTTCACCTGAAATTATACAAATAAATGGAGTAGGAGTGACAACTAAAATTCAATTGTTTAATTCAGCTCATAGTGATTATTACGTAAATACCGAGGATTGGTCTTTTGATAATTATGACGAAGATTCACCTGTGTACAATGCTCATGGTTATGCAAGTTATACTTACTATTATTGTTATCCAATGGGTCGTTATAGATTATCTATAATGTGGCTTTCATATCTAGACTCAACTAGCTGTTATCTAGGTCAAAAAGTCTATTTCTGGTTTTCGAATTATAACGAATTACACCTTGAAGACTTATTTTATAAATTATAAAATTATAATACTTTTTCCCATGAACGCTAGTTTTGTTAGTTATCTATTAATATGTTTTAATGTATTTTTTATTGAAAAGTTAATCTTCTCTTTCCTCCCATGGTAATGCCTTTATTTGGGATCGGATTGCTAAGATAATATAAACACTTGAAAGGACTAAGGTTACAACTAGATATGTCTGAAGAATGAAATTTACTTTAGAATTAATAATTATTGCAAAAATAATACTCAAGATAAAGTATGATGATATAAATATCGATTTGGGCCAGACTCTTCCCCCAAATAAAAAATATTCTGATAAAACATTTAATTTGATTGACCTAGTATTATAATCCGGTTTTAAAATATAAGAATTGTTAAGATTTTTTTCTACTATATTTAATTCTAATAGCTTATCTAGGTGATAAGTTGCATGAGACGCAGATTTTAATCGTAATGCTCTTTGAATTGCTCTTGACCCAATTGGTTCGTTTTGCTTAAGTAAATAACAATAGATCCTAAGACGAATACCAGTTAATGTTTCTATTGGATTTGTCACATGAGTCCCGACTAAGTAAAAATTATTCTGATCCATTGTAGTCACCCCTCATTACAACATTTTTCCTTGACATAACTTTTTGGTTAATTATTAATGTCACGAGGAATGAATACACTATAAAAGAAAATGGAATAATCAGTGTGTTCATTTTTGAAATATTTTCATGTGAAATATCGTAGATTATTAGTTTATTAGGTCCCTGTAAAGTTATAGCTAGTCTGTTTTTGTTTCTATGCCAAGAAATAGAAGAAGCATAATTTGAAAGTTCTTTGGTGATAATTATTTTAGCAGCTTTATAATCCCAAATAATTATTTGGGTTATATCTCCATGATAATGGAGTGATGCAATTAGAGATCCGTCAAAATTCCATTTTGCATGAGTGACATATCGCCTTTCTCCTTGATATGATTGTATTGACAAATTATTGTTCATATCCCAAATTCTTACTGTTCCATCTTTTGAAGCAGAAGCCAAT
>CAZRLL010000313.1:0-3356 GCA_964600735.1 uncultured archaeon | reverse complement strand
CTATCCGACAACGGCGTCAAGGCGCAGAATAAGCCCATGGATGACGGTGCAGAAATAGCTGCGAAGATTAGGAAACTGGCCGAGGAAGACGAGGAGAGTACTTACGGCCCCAACTGAACACCTGACATAAGGAGACAGTACGATGCCTAAGAAGAAGACTGTTGCCCGAACCTATACACAGATGTATAACGCTCTGTCGTTGAATAACCGTGAGATCGTGAATGAGAAGTGCATCGCTGCGGTCATCAAGCTGAGTGACGCTGATGGAAGGTCGAGGATGGGAACTAAGGGGTTCTTGCAGGCTCGTCTCATCCAGCTTATCACGGATATGAAGCTGGAAGGGAACCGAGTAGCTTTCAGACGCTTTGGTGCCGCCGTCAAGGAACACGCACGGAACCACCCCCCGCCTGCCACAAGAACCGACCCTGAAATGGCTGGAATGGCACGTATTTAAAAGGTTAATTGCCAGGGCAAGGTACTCTGCCCTACTGCCCTGGCCTTTTACTCTGAATTTCCCTTTAAAATCAACGGTCCAAAAGTGCCAAATGAGGGGGTTTAGGCTCTCTCTGTAACCCGCGTAGACCCTCACCTGTTTTTTGACCCATCCACAGGGGTATAAACATGCTATATCGACTGCTCATCGCGGCTATGATCGCCGCCGCCGGAACCTACGTCTCTACCTTCGTTCACTCCCTCATATTTATTTACCCGGCGATATACGTTGGTTAATTCCTGGTGGCGCAAGCAGTACGACAACCCTGCCGTTTGGACGGTTTACGAAGATTTCCGGGTCTTCCTACGCCTAGCCTGGGACGAGCTTAACCTCCCCGCGCCCACCCCTGTCCAGCTAGACATAGCCTATTTCCTCCAACACGGCCCCAGGCGCCTCGTGATCGAAGCCTTCCGTGGAGTAGGAAAATCCTGGATAACCTCCGCCTTCGTCTGTTGGGTCCTCCTGGCCGACCCCCAATTGAACGTCCTCGTCGTGAGCGCCTCCAAGGAACGCTCCGACCAGTTCACCACCTTCACGCTCCGGCTCATTGACCAAATGCCACTACTCCAGCACCTTTACCCCGAGCCGGAGCAACGCAACTCCAAGATAGCCTTCGACGTAGCCCCCGCCGAGCCGGATCATGCCCCGAGCGTGAAGTCCGTTGGCGTGTTGGGCCAGATGGCGGGGTCCCGAGCCGATATTATCGTCGCGGATGATGTCGAGGTGCCCAACAACTCCGAAACCCCCCTCATGCGCGACAAGCTTAGTGAGCGGGTCAAGGAGTTCGACGCCATCCTCAAGCCCAAGGGCCGCGTCCTCTATCTGGGCACCCCCCAGACGGAGGAGAGCCTGTACTCGGAGCTATCCGACCGTGGCTACACCATCCGTATGTGGCCCTCGCAGTATCCCGACGAAGCGGAGCTATTGGCCTGTGACACCGCTCTGGCGCCTATGATCGCGGACGCTTTGCGCGCCGACCCCACAATTGTAACGAAACCTACCGATCCGTTACGTTTTGATGAAGAAGACCTCCTGGAGAGGCGCTGCTCCTACGGCAGGAGCGGCTACGCCCTCCAGTTCATGCTCGACACGCGGGCCGCTGACGCCGACCGCTACCCCCTCAAGCTGTCAGACCTCATCGTCATGGACATTGACGCTGACCTCGGGGTGGAGAAGGCGATATGGGGCCGGGACGAGAAGCAGGCCATCGACGACGTGCCTAACGTGGGCTTCAACGGTGACCGCTACTACGAGCCTATGGACTTCGCCAGGGACGACAAGGGCATTGTCCGGCGCCTCAAGTACCAGGGCTGTGTCATGTCCATCGACCCCGCCGGGCGCGGTAAGGATGAAACCGCCTACGCCATCATCAAGATGCTGAACTCTCAGCAGTTCCTCGTTGCAGCGGGGGGCTTCCGGGATGGCTACGGGGACGCTACGCTGACCGCTCTAGCGCAAGTTGCCAAGCTGCACGGCGCCAACGAGATCATCGTGGAGCCGAACTTCGGCGATGGCATGTTCACGGCACTGCTCCTCCCCTACCTCACCAAAATCTACCCGTGCACATGCGCAGAAACGCCCCGCACCAACATCCAGAAGGAGAAGCGGATCGTTGACACTCTCGAACCTGTGATGAACCAGCATAGGCTCATCATCGACCGCAAGGTCATAGAGATCGACTACAAATCCACGCAGGACCTTCCCCCCGAGGACATGAAGTCCTACAGGCTCATGTACCAGCTATCCCGCATCACTAGGGACCGTGGCTCTCTACGGCACGAGGACAGGCTAGATGCCGTCCAGATGGCCGTCGGGTACTGGGTAGAGCACATGGGGGTAGACGCAGAAGCAGCCATTGCTCAGCACCAAGAGGAGTGGATGAAGAAGGAACTCACGAAATTCATGGATCACGCCAGTGACCCTCTCGGTCGCACTGGCAACCATGCGCCTCCGGGCGACACCTGGATGTGACCGAGAGCAACACCCTGTAAGGAGACCAGACTATGGCCGCAGGATTTTTCAACACCGTCATCTCCTCCGTCTCATGGAGGAATGACACCGCTGCCGGCACGCTGCTGATCGAGAAGATGAGCGACGGCCAGTACCGCTTCATCGACGTGGACGAGCCGAATGGCTACGTCTACATCAAGGATGAGCCGGATGGCAAGTTCCAGAAGCTCTGGGACCTGCTGGAAGCCTTAACCTAAGCCAGTGGCCTACCGCATCGGCTTCATGTGCCAAGGCAGGGAACAAGCCTGGCTGGCAGAGACCGCCGAGGAAGCCTACTGGATCATCGACCTGCTGGAAGGAAAGCTCAGTGCGGGCGACTTCCTCACGATGATGATGGACGCTCACCCGCAGTGGGTGACAGCCGCGACCCAATTGGTTAATTTCTGTGTTACAGGGGCCTGAAATAGGGTCTCCTGTAACCCAGTGCCACAGCGGGCTTTAATTACTCGACACCTTCGATCTATCTCGCAAGGGGCCGAACTATTATAGCTTAGTATAGCTTGTTAGGGCTGTCAGAGCTGTCAGAGCTGTCGTGTGTGCAGCTAGGCTCAGTCACTCCACCCCACCCCCTACACTCCTAGAAGGATATAGAGATGGCTAATCATCCAGAAGACCATAAGCCTGGCTCCCTGACCAGGTCCCTCCGTAAGATGCAGGACCTTCGCAAGAAGACGAAGCCGTCCAAGAAGAAGAAGGGCGTGCGCGTGACACAGCCTAAGTTCAGTCCCTTCGAGGCGCTCAAGCTCCTCGTAAGTCCAAAGAAATAACCCACTATGGCGGGGTGGAGCAGTAGTAGCTTGCCTGTCTCATAAGCAGGAGGTCGTAGGTGCAACTCCTACCCCCGCTCCCAATT
>CAZRLL010000312.1:0-3413 GCA_964600735.1 uncultured archaeon | reverse complement strand
TCATCCAAATCCGAAATTATAATTAATTAGATAATTACTTAACCATATTTTTCCAAATCAAAGCCCTTATCACTTTCAGATTACATTCACCTCCCAATTCATGCTACATAATACCATTTCTCTATCAAAGAACAATCCATCTCAAAATAAATTGAAATCTGTAACATCAAAACTCTCCAAACCTTGAAATTATTGGAAATGCGTAGTAGCCTCAGATTACGCAATTATATATCCCTTTGTAATATTTGGCTATTTTCTATGTACTCTGATTTTTCTCCGACGGATTTGAATAGAAACAACTACCATCATTCCCAGCATTATCCCAATTCGTGCAATATTTAGTGGGCTCTCGTTTGATGTTGTGGAGGTTGTCGATGGTGGTGTCGATGTTTCAACGCTTTGTGATGGTTGATAACCTGTTAAATAAACAATTAAATTCTCGAATAGATTGGCACCAT
Source organism: uncultured archaeon (assembly GCA_964600735.1). Taxonomy (GTDB): domain Archaea; phylum Asgardarchaeota; class Heimdallarchaeia; order Heimdallarchaeales; family Kariarchaeaceae; genus LC-2. Next base: position 2,955 of record CAZRLL010000312.1, on the reverse strand, counting down.
CTTGCGTCCAATCATCAGGTGACCCTGCGTATCCCCAAAAACCATATCGCTCTAACTGCACCGTTATAGGTGCATAGTTGGTATAGGAAGGATCTCTACCAATAATCTCTACGGTACCATCATTGTATGGTACATAGAATGCCACTTCAGATTGGCTACTAGTGAATATAGTAGCCTCATCTGCTACTGCATTTGGTGAATTAAACACTGGATGAGCCAGATCTTCTGCCATAACCGAAGTTGCACTACCTATAGCACTGGAACCCCAATCATGAGTCAATCCTAGTTCTGAATAGAATGATGGTGCTCCATATCCAGTAATTAAAATCGGTACACTCAAGTTGTCTATAAATGAAACTTGTGAACTATCATCCCATTTATCATTAAACCCGGTATCCCCACCGATTATTATCAGATCGTAATTTACCCAATCTCTAGCTGCAAGATCCCGAACTAAGACAAGATCTACTATCCAATTCCAAGTTTCAAGTTGAGTTTTGAACGAGTTTGCTGTAATTGTATCCTCATCATGAATATATGTTAATTTGTTGGATTGATGAAAAGATAATTGATAATCCTGTTGGCTCTCATCTAATGAACTTGAGATAATAGAATTATCAACGAAACCAAAAATTGAAAATACAACGAGAAATCCTATGTAGATTCGAATGCTATTTGCTGAAATTTGCATGGTTTAAATCAATTTTATTTTATCCGTTAAATTATTTAAAAGTACCCTAAATCTACCCGTAAATGAGGAACTTAGTGATAAATTTAAATCTTTATTGGATAGAGGAGATGAGGAAATTGTTAAAACAATTTATTCACTCCAAAGGATGGATACTTTCAAGGAATATTTCATTGATTGCATTAAAAGAAATGGACTTAATCCAATCAGGAATTTTATCCGGGATAAAATTAAAGGAACTACTACAATTTTATTCAAAATGGTATTCAATCCCGATCCCTATATCATTGTACTAGCAGAGAGAATAGTTTATTACTTAAATATAATTTAGAATTATACTACTGCAATGAAGGATATAGGTCCCTCAATAATCTGGATTTTTTTTTCCTGTGCAAATTAAAATTATATTAAAAATTATTATTTGTATTTGGATTTGTATTGAGAGTAGAGTGTATCGATACTACTGAATTGGAATAAGGTGCCTATTATGAGAGATGGTACCTGGATGTTATTTTACTACAATCCAGATGGGGCAAAAACTTTACTAAAGGAACTTGAAAGTGTTGAATTAGATAATAAGCCCAAGTTATTATATATCAAGAAAATACTGGAAAATTTTGTGGAAAATGGGAATGGAAATTTTAAAGGATCTCCAAATAAAGGATAATTCAACTAATTTGATTTCAAATTGCAACCAGAGATCTAGGTGTATTTTTTTTTATTATTCGTTTATCGTGTCAAACTTAATGGATTACAGGATATTCTGATAGATTCTTCAGTCCATGAATATTCTAGTTACCATCTTATCCAATATATTGACCATTCTTGTCGATATTTCGAATTTCCCATTATTAAATTTACTCCAGTACCTTTTCTTGGTCATCTCGTTGATAAATTCTGCCAATTTTCCAATACTCTCCTCCTCATCCCCAATAAACATGTAGTAAAGGGTAATATCATTTACATTGGTGATAAATATCTCATACTCATCAAGAATTATTCTCTTGATGGGATCCTCCATATCCAGTACTTCCTTCAGGAATAGTGATAGAGCATTCAACCCCCCACAAATAAGATGGGGATCATTGCTTATTTTACCATTCAAGGTCTTGGAATATATATTCACACCACCTTCTAAAGATATCATCAACAACAAGGGGTGATTGAAGGCATAATATGGTCTTAATATTCCAGGTGAAATTGGACTCTCTGACATGAAGAATACTATAAGGCGAATTATATTTAAGCAAAAAAATTGTTTCAGCAAAGAGCGCGAAATACAAGCCATCAGTTTCGTGTTATTTGAAATCTGGATTCTCAAACCGAATGTTATTTTTGATTCTCTATCTATAGCTGCTAAACATATTCCAAATTATTACGTTTACTTACAGTGTTCCCAGTCTCAGATAGATATTTAAGTGATTATGGTATTGGTATAAATGAAATAAGGTGGTATTATATGGAGGAACATTTCCTTAAACAAGTAGAAAAATATTACAAGACAGTTGAACATTTTAACTTTACAATGATTGATACTGTGTTCAAACCTGAAGGTCCGACACCATTACAAGTGGCTTTGTTTATCAAGATGTGGACTTACATTATCAAGCATGCAGATGGGGATAAAAATGCGGAGATGTTCGTTACCTCTATGATCAAGGAACTGGTGGAGGAAACAAAAGATGTGGAGGTATTTTTTCATGTTGATAGGTATACACAAAATGGCGAGAATATGGCAAGAATGAATTACACAATAGTCAAGCCGGAAAAAGAAATTGACGAAGCATCTGATAATTACTTATAATTCTATAATTTTACAATATAACTGCTAAAACCATCTACTGCGAGCAAAACGACACGGTATTCATCATCAAATCTACCTCTTGTATGAACCTTTAATTTCATTGGATCTATCTGGTATGTATCTCCATTACTCAGGTCGACGAATAATCCATTATTATCGATCTTCAACTGCTCTACTTCGAGTCCTTTTTCCCATTTTAATACCATTACTAGTATTGTGGCATACTTGGAATTGGGAAGCTCGGGATAAATCCTGCAGTCTCCCTTATCAAATCTGCGTACAATTGCCCGGGTTAGATGATGTTTTATCTGGGAATTGTAGTCCAAGTAATTGGTAGGACTGGGGAATATCTCCTCCGATTGTATTTGAGTGAATGTGCTTTGATAAGCGATAGTTTTGACTTCTGTGCTCATGCAGTACTTAATAAATCAAATTATATTTAAGCATTTTATGTGAACAGAAA
>CAZRLL010000311.1:0-3418 GCA_964600735.1 uncultured archaeon | reverse complement strand
AGAGATTTTGTTAAAATTTCTGGATGCTTCCTTCTGTCTAACCTTTACGAATTACCCTAGGTTTGGAAATATCCACTTTTTCATCATCAATTCGTGTGACCGCAACTTTTAATTTTATTTTTTCCGTTTTCTCATTCACTTTTTTTATTAAACTACCTGTATCTGCAGCAGTTAGTGAAAATATATGGTCCTTTCGATTGTGTTGTTTCTTTGAACAGTAGAATATACCTACATGCCACTTTCCACTTGGGGGGGCTGGAATTGATTGAATATCTAAATAAATGATCCCTCTACCTTTAAACCATTTTTTCGGACGACTCACCCAAGTTAGAATATCTGCATTCACTTGATTGCCATTTAAGAACACAAGATATCCCGAACATTCACGCATGTTCATTATTGATTCACTTTTCTCAATGTAGTTATTAATTTTAAATTTATGATACGAGATATTTTGCCAAATTTTTCCATCTATCTTCCTGAGAATGTTTATTAAATATCATTAGCACCACAAATCGAAAGTAATCACTTTTTTCAGACCAACTCTCCTTCCATCTATCGATATTTTGTTGCTCAATATCTAATAATGGTTCCTCAAATGTTATTTTTATGCTTTCCAGCGATTTTGTAATCCCACCCTCCCACTTATCCATTTCTTGTAGCATACCAATCAGTATCAAAGCAAATGAAATTGTTTCCATATACCAATAATCAGGTCTGCTTTTATTGATTATCGTCATAATATTTTCCAGCATAACTTGGATGATTTTTACTCGAGTAGTTGATATGTCTATCCCATAATCCTTCATCACATTGACTACCGTCTTCTCATTATTCTGTTCATCAGATGATAATGTAGCAATTAATGAGCTGATGGCAATTGATATTAACCGGTGAATTTTTGTTAGGTCATCTTTTTCCGAAGATAAATTTCTAGATAGTAGATTCATAATATGCTCTGCTTCAATCTCTTTTGTTCCATAACCAAGGGCATTGTTTGCCAATAGAACAATATCGTTTTCTAATTTTATTGGTACTACTTCATTATCCAGTTTAGCTTTATTTAGCAAATCGAGACATTTATCTATTACTTCCTTTATATTTAGACCAATATTCGATTCCCAAAGAGATTCTAAATCTTCTACACTACCCATCTGCGATGTATCATCCGCCAATTAATTTATTTTATTATAATTTAAAATATATATAAATGTATTTCAGGTGAATAATTATATGCCTAGTTTAGATTCTATCGAGATCGTCTGGATGTTGAATTTGGGGATCTATGCGACCCTTTACCTGGGGATCCACCAAAATTAACCGACAGAATGGACATTGTGCAGTGCCGATATGGTGACCATATTTTCTCTTGCATTTTTGACAAACCAGATTGATTGGCCAATTTGTCATTTTTGTAGATGTACGAGCTAGATCATCCCAAATATCAGTCACTGATGATCTCCTTTTATCTCTAGCTCTATTGGTTTCAAATTCAAAATTAATTGATTTAATTATCGCTTTTCCATTTGCACCATCCAAATAATCTATGGAATCTATCTCTTCATACGGTATTTCAATCGTCTCCCATCCAGTCATTGTTTTCCTCACAACAGTAAATATCTCATTCTCCTTATCAAAATTATACCAGGCTTCCCTGTAATTATTCCAACCCCATTTATAGAAGTAATAAAACATAGAGATCAGTATGCCAAGCATTGTCATTCCTTGAGTCGCAATTTTTAACCAATTATTTATTTGTAAGCCTTCTAAAATGAAATATATTGTAGATGCTATGAATAACCAGAGTGCAAAAATTATTGCTGAATATGTGCCTATAACTAGTGAAGGACTTCCCTTAAGGGCACCCTTTGAATTCCAATATACAGATTTGCTTATTATTTCTTTAATATCTGTTGGTGCATCAAGAGAATGTATCTTTGGTTCCTTCCACATCTATATAGCTCAATCATCTTGTAATTTAAAAGTAATAATAAACATTCTAACTACGAATGGAGAAATCTAGTTATTTTCAATTTAGTGAAAATATCTTCAGAAGCTGATTTAAAACCACTTATTAATATCAATTGCAAAATAGGAGATTCTGCTTTTGTATTTGTTGAAGTAATTTATATTAAAAACGCAAACCTGTTTAATTGCATGAATAATCAAGACTTATTTTTAACTAGTATTTCCTTTGACAAAAAGCCGAAAATATTGTAGAAGATCGACGAATGGTTTTCCAATATTGCTCTATTTCTAAGGGTAATCTGAGGGTTTTAATATTTCCATATGCGAAGTGATTTGTTCCCTAGATGAAATTAAGTAAATTTTTTGTTTACTTCTCGATAATTCTGCTATTAAATTCGATTTTCATAAATAATCTTCTTTGGACAACGGCTGACCCTGCTTATCTAGAAGATATTGGCATCGATAAAAACCTATTAATCGGTTCGGGAATAGGGTTAGATAGTAAAGTTACAGCTCAAAACGATTTGATTGTCGTAGGTTATACTCGAAAACCCCTAGTAAGGCTAGAAGGCCTACCTGGGAGGCCCTCGGCATATTCCTGCACTCAAATTGAAATTGATACCTTTCCCACAACCTCTAACGCATTTGATACGACTCAAAATGGATTAGACGATGTAATTATTTTGAAAATAGATCAAAATGGTAATTTGATTTATAGCACTTACTTTGGAGGATGTCTTTCTGAACGGGCCTTTGGACTTGCTATTGATTCTAATGAAAACCTATTTATTACTGGTCACACTGGTTCAAAGGATTTTCCAGTCCTAAATAACCCTCTACAAAGTGAATTAAATGGAACCTCCGATATTTTTCTAGTAAAATTTGATATACAGAATACATTGGTTTACAGTACATATTTTGGAGGGAATGAAAGTGAAAGTGCTCGTGCTATTACTTCAGATGGAGAAGACAATATCATTATCGTTGGTAGTTCTAGTTCCTCGGATTTTCCATTGAAAAATGCAATAGATAGTACTTATACTGAAGGCCGATGGGGTGCAGATGCAATCATAAGTAAATTCTCAAATAATGGTGAGTTGCTTTGGAGTACATTTTTTGGAGGTCGAGATTTAGATATTGGCATGGATGTAGCAACTGATAGTCAAAATAATATATATGTAAGTGGACTTACAAAATCAGATGATCTAATAACTACAAAAGGATATGATACGGTTCAAAATGGTATAAGTTCAGGCTTCTTAGTTAAATTTTCACCACAAGGTGAATTAATCTGGAGTACCATTTGGGCTACTTTTATGGATGGTAGCTATCGAGATTCAATAGGTAGCATTGCAGTAGACCACAACGATGATATCGTAATATCTGGTTATACTAATTCCCCTGATTTTCCCATTTCAGAAGGATTCGATACTCAAATAAATAGTGATCC
>CAZRLL010000310.1:0-3423 GCA_964600735.1 uncultured archaeon | reverse complement strand
GTAGCATCAATTTATCTTTTGATCGTGATAATATCTAATGATTTTATTGTTGATGATCAATTGATCACTTTCGTATTATATATCGCCGTGGGAGGGTTTCTCGGTGGATTAATTGATACTATCATGGGTGCAACCGTTCAAGCAGTATTTGAATGTCCTTCATGTAATAAATTAACCGAAAAAACAAAACATCCTCGGTGTGAAAATATACCGACAAATTATACATCAGGATGGAAATGGCTGAATAATGACGGTGTGAATTTCTTATCAAGTTTGATGGCCAGTCTAATATTCGTTTCAATTTATATTATCATAGTTTAGAAAACAATATATACGATGCGATTTAATATTGTTTTGAGGTTGACTCGATGAGGAATCGCGTTCTTCTTATATAGAAAATATGATTTTGTCAGATTTCCTAAGGTTAACTTGATTGAATTTTCAACAGATTTTTGGAGGTTTGTTAGGTGAAACAAGATTTAAATCATGAAAATAGCACAAGTTATGACTACAAAAAAACAGAAGTTAAATGGCAAAAATACTGGACTGAAGAAAAAATCTTCGAATCAGATAGAAACGAAGATTTGGAAAAATACTTTATTAATTGGCCATTCCCCTATATTAATGGTTCCCCCCATTTAGGACATGGTTATTCCATAATGAAAGCCGATGTCATGGCTAGATACCAACGTATGTTGGGAAAGAATGTACTATTTCCCATGGCATTTCATGCGACAGGGGAACCTATTGTCGGTACAGCTAAGCGTGTGAAAGCTGGTGATATGGATCAGATTCGTTCTTTAACTATGTCAGGAGTTCAAAAAGAGGATATGGACAAATTTGTGGATCCCTACTATATTGTCAATTATTTTAAAGATAAATGGATCAAGGCATTAAAGCTGATGGGATTGGCGATTGACTGGAGAAGGCAATTTGTAACAACGACATTAACCCCAAGCTTTTCTAAATTCGTTGAATGGCAATACCGGAAACTAAGAAAAGATGGATACGTAATACAAGGATCTCATCCAGTAATATGGTGCCCTGCGGACCAAAATCCAACAGGAGATCACGATCGGCTGGAAGGTGAGGGTGCAAGGGTTACAGAATTTATCGTAATTAAATTTAAATCTGAAAAATATGATGCTTATTTCTTACCTGCTACTTTAAGGCCAGAAACGGTGTACGGAGTAACAAATATGTTTTTACATCCAGATGCATCATATATCAAGGTCCACATGGATGATGAATGGTACATCATATCTGAAAAGACACTGATTAAATTTCAGGATCAGCAACACAAAGTTGGTGATATAATAGAAATCCCAATTAAAGAGCTGATCGGAACCATGACTAAAAATCCAGTAACTGGTGATCGAGTACCTGTACTGCCAGGGGAATTCATAGATGCCGAAGGATCCACAGGAGTGGTAATGTCGGTTCCTGCCCATGCACCTATGGATTGGATAGTATTAATGCAACAACAACAAAATCCTGACGATTTGGAGTCTTGGGGAATAACACGTCAACAAATATTAGAAATTAAACCGATCTCACTAATTGAATTAGACGGTTATGGAGAATTTCCAGCAAGGGATGCAATTGTTGAGATGGGAATAACCTCAATGAATGATCCGAATGTGAAGAAAGCCACCAAGCTCATATATCGAAAAGAGCATAATACTGGAAAACTAAAAGCTATTTTTGGCAAGTATGAGGGTATGGGTGTTGTAGAGGTTAAAGATAGGATAATTGAGGATTTTATCAGTGAAAATATTGCTTTTACACTGAAGGAACCAAGTGATGTTGTCGTATGCCGTTGTGGAACCCGGAACCATGTGAAATTCTTGGAAAATCAATGGTTCTTAAGATTTGGAGACAAGGATTGGAAGGATAAAACACATAAATTAATTGACAGAATGGATATTTTTCCTGAAGAAGCGAGATTAGCATTTCATAACACGGTAGATTGGCTGGAGAATAAAGCATGTGCTAGACGTAGCGGATTGGGCACACCATTACCATATGATCCAGATTGGATTGTAGAGACACTTTCCGATTCGGTTATTTATATGGCTTATTATATCATCTCAAAATATGTGAATTCGGGAAAATTCAAGGATGAGTATGCAACTGATGAACTTTTTGACTTTGTAATGTTAAAAAAAGGAGATCCCAAAAAAATAAGCCAATCAACTGGGATAAGTTATGAATTATTGAAAACTATGCGAGATGATTTGGAATATTACTACGGTTTTGATCTAAGAACATCAGGAAAAGACCTATTAAATAATCATTTAACCTATGCATTAATGCACCACACAGCAATTTTCAATGAGGATTTTTGGCCCAGAGGAATGGCAGTCAATGGATATATTACATTTATCAAGCCAGGAACGGAAACAGCATTGAAAATGAGTAAATCCAAAGGAATTTTTACTCCGATAGAAGATGTGATAGATGCTTTTGGAGTTGATTCAACCCGATTAGGATTTGCGATCTCCGGTGAAGGATTTAAGGACGCCCAAATAATTATTGCTGACGGAGACAGCCATAACAAGTGGTTACAACATCTGTATGAGCAATCTTTTGTCGAGGTATCGGATAATACAGAAATGCAAATAGATAGCTGGTTGAGATCGAGAGTACAAAACCAAATCCGCAAGACTCGGATGCATTTATCAAAAATGGAGACTAGAAGTGCATTCCAATCAGCCCACCATGAAATTTTGCAGGATATTAAATGGTACATCAGAAGAAGAGGTTCGAAAGGTCCAGCAAATAAATACGCAATTGAAGTTATTGTCCAATTAATTTGTCCTTTTGTTCCTCATTTTACCGAAGAAGTATGGGAAAAATGGGGAAAAGAGGGATTTGCTGTTGAATCTCGATATCCTGAAGTAGATGAGGAATTGATAGATAAGGAGGCTGAATATGGTGAAAAATTCCTGAATTCATTTATGAATGATATGACAGGATTAAGCCGATTTCTGAAGGATAAAGGTAATCCAGATCCGACGAAGATCCAAATTTTTATCGCTCCAGATTGGATGTATAGCATTTATAGTGAAACATATGAAAACGGTTTGGATAATTTGATAAAACGAGTTATGCAGGATCAAAATATGCGAAAAATTGGTAAACCAGTAACAAAGTATTGCCAGGAATTGATTAAAGCTGGCGGACCTCCAGATTACCCCTGGAATTATGGTTTGGAAAGACAAACTTTGATGGAGGCAAAAGAATTCATGGAACGTGAAGTAGGTGCTTCAATATCTATTCTAGAAGCGAATGACTCGGATCATTCTAAGGCTAAAGCAGCTGTTCCTAGAAGACCGGGATTAAATTTTGTTATGTGATTTATTATATAACTTGCTTCGTGCAGTTTTTTTTCTACAACCCTAAATTAGCATTGATCTCAGA
>CAZRLL010000309.1:0-3456 GCA_964600735.1 uncultured archaeon | reverse complement strand
GATCAGTCACCGGATGGATCCAGTAGGCATACTCACGACCAGAGAATGGTCGGCCGGTCTTCACCAGTTCCATGATGTAATTGCCGGCAGGTATACGCGATCGCGCCTGCCGGTTATCTCGATCAGGCAGCTCGAGCGTGTAGCATGCAAAGCCTGGAAAGAACCAGCGGCCGAACGTGCCGAACCTGCTCGGCCGGCCGCGCTTGATGGCGCACTCGATCACAGATCGCCACACGCCGGCTCGTCGTATTCGTCGCCGAAGACGGCCTCGTAGTCCTGCTGATAGGCGTCGATCGCCGACTTGATGCGCTGCTTCTCCGCACTCGTGGTCGCGTTACAGCGCGCCAGGAGCTCCCTGTCGATCAGCCGCTCGAGGTCCGAGCGCACCAGTCGCCTCAGGTATCCGGACTGCGTCGTCTGCTCGCTCTCGATGACGGTCAGCCGAGCTGTCACTGGCTCGACGGCCTGCGCGATCTTCGCCTCGACATCGTCTGCAAAGGCGAAGCCCTGGGTGCCCCACAGGCCGCCCATCGCCCACACCACGAAGATCACGCCGCTCGTGATAAACGCACTGACAACCAGGCGCCACAAGAACACGCGCCTGACGTCAGGATCTTCTTCGGTCATCCACAGCAGCTTCGTGATGCTGGTCACGATCGACATCGTCAGAAGCCATCGCAGACGTCATCACTGAGCATGTAGTCGACCAGGTCTTCACGTTGCTGCAACGATGGCAGCACGAAGTCTGCGCCAGGGATCCTGGCTGCGCTCTTCGCGTGATGATTGATGACTGCGCCGATCGTGAAGGCGTGCAGATTGGTGACTCGATCGCTATTGAGTCCGAGCGATTCGCAGTCACCGTACTTGTTGCACAAGGTGCAGAGCTCGTTAAGCGATGGCGTTTGCCGGAACTCGTTCAGACCGTCACCGATGACGTGAACCAGGCCGTGCTCTTCGAGCAGCGCGAGGTCTTCGTCGAGGCCCGGATAGAAGAAGGCATCGTCAGGCGCCAGGCTTGCGCGTGTTGCTGCGCTCATGCCGAAGCGATCCTCGGCTCGATGACAGCTGCCACAGCTGCGACCGTTGCCGTCGAACGCGACGAACTCGGTGCCAGGTCTGCACGCGATTCGTCCTGCTGACTGCGAGGCTTTGACGTTGACGTTGACGTCGCAAGCGTGAAACAGATCACGGCCCGGCTTGACGTTGTCCGCACAAGCGATTAAAAGCAGCCCAGTCAGAGCTGCGATGAGTGCCATTCTCATATCTATCTCCAGGTTGTTTCAGTCAATTTGTGGTGCAATGGCATCAAAGATGGCAAGCACTTCAGCCAGCGTCGTTGCGTTCTGTACGTTCAATGATCTTGTCCGTGTCGTGCTTTTCAGGTTAGCCAAAAAAGTTCTGTGTCGCTGGCTCACCAGGTTGGTGTCACCAAAGTCGTGAATATAATTATTCTGCACGTAGGTTGACAATGCGCGCCTTGCAATCAATCGAATCTGTCCCGCAACAATCAAACGGGCGCCGAGGACGTCGTTAGCCTCAATGATTACCCTGATTTGTTCGGCCGTGGTGCTCATATCACTTGCGCATGAATCGAACCCGTAATCGGTCCAAAGGAGATATTGTCGGTATTTCTTTTGAACGTGACTCGAGCCGTAGCGACAATAAGAGAAGGGTCTACGGTCGCTTGCCATTGGAATAAGCGTGATGTGCTGCAAGCATGCCAAGTATCGAGCGCTGCACCGCCCACTGGATTGGCGCCAGATAAGACCTCAACTTTTACTTCATACTCCGTATTTGCGGCGTTTCCTATCCACTCGAACAGCGTCACAAAAGCAGTTGTAGGTTCGCCTTGGCGTTCCTCAAAGTCGCCATTCGAGTTAATGCGGAACGTGCAGTCAGTCGTCGGTACTGCCCGAATATGTTTGACCTCAAAGTCGACAATGGGGCCGATCGTCGCGCCGCCACTGTCCTGTTTTATCGGCGTACTCCAGGTCACCGTACCGTCTGTACCAGTGATGCCGTTAACAAAAAACGTCCCAGATGACAAATAAAGCGGATCAGGCCCGGCTGGCGGCTCTATTGACCAGCTGGCCGGTGGCGTCAAAACCTTGCTTGTGAAGTTGTAGCTGCCATCGTCGACCGTAGGCGTAGCCGGCGCGGTCGCGCTTCTAATGTACACGGTCGCGTGGAACACGCTATCGCCATCGCCACCGGGCGCACCTGGTGCCCCTGTAGCACCATCATCAGCCAGCTCGACAACGTGGTAATCTTGAAGCTCCACAGTTGTGCTATTCGTTCCAGTCCGAAGGAAAAGCCCACCTATCGCCAGCGCCACAGCACCAGTAGGAATCGTCGGTGTGGCATCGCCACCAAAATCAAAAGCATATTTAGTAAATGCCGCGGGAAAAGTTTGGTTTACCCTCAGCCAGTAAAAATAAGTTCCAAGGCTGCTCCATCCGGTTGCGCCGCTACTGCTACCGTTAATGTTGTTTCCCGCCGAATCATAGAAGGCAATTAAAAGATAATTTGTTCTGTCGCCGGCGGTCTGCCGCGCCCAGATCGAAGCCCGATATTTCTTGTTTGGGTCGATGGTGATTCTCTCGCTGAACATGTTGCGAGAAGTGGCGCTATTATCGACGCCACGGAAAACGGTAGGCCAAACCGGGCCGGTAATCGATTCAACCGACCAAATAAAAGTTGGTAGCCCGGTTGATTGAGTAACGTTTGCATACCATTGGCCGAGCGAATCCATCCTGCGTCCAACATTCATCGCAGATGAACCGCCCTGACCTTCATCACCACCTTGCGATGTGCTGACCGTCTCGGCGACGCTGGCGTCTTCGCCGCCGAACGAGTAGTCGAACTGCACCGTCTCGGCCGTGGATCCGTTGCCGATCAGGGTGACGTTCACCCGTGCGGTGTTGAGGTCGCCGCCTTTATGCGTGATGGCCGCGGCCGTCAGCGTGCCATCTGCAGGGTTCAAGGTGACACGCCTGGCAATGCGCGCGACAGGGACGCCGGCCTGGTAGAACGTGCAATCGAGGTCCGTGGTTTCTTGTGCCGGCGTCCATGCGCCTGAGTTCGTCGCCCTGGTCCATACCAGGCCGTTCTCTGGTTCAATCACGCCATACACGGCATCAGCGCCATCAGCGCCAGGATCTCCTGTCACTCCGTCTGCAATGTCTAGGAGCGCGACCGTATCGAGAGGCTCGCCTGTCGGGCCATCCTTCATGGTGATGACGATGTCGTCGGTGATGTCGCCCGAGTCGAGGATCCCGGTGTAACCGTCCGAGCCGGTGACGTAACCGTTCGCCACTGTCACCTCGTTATCGAGCGGGTCGAATAGTTTGATGGAGCCGGTCGAGAGCAGCTCGTCAGTGCCGGCAAGCAGTCGATGTGCTTCGAGCGTCAGCGTACCGACACCGTTGTGGATGGCGTTGCCGTTCGTTGCCAGAA
>CAZRLL010000308.1:0-3468 GCA_964600735.1 uncultured archaeon | reverse complement strand
CTATATTCAGCAATCTAGAAAGATGAAACGAAGTAGGGGTGAAAGACACACGTAAATTTTAATAATTAACTATTCTGTTGTTATTCAATATTTCAGTTATTTTAATGGTTATTATGCCCAATGACCTTGTACAATCATGGCATCTGCTGTTTTGATAAATCCAGCCATATTAGCTCCTGCAACGAGGTTAAGAGTACTGCGTGATCCATTCTTTAAGTACACGAATTTCTTCATCAATTTCGATGAGTCGTTTCAGAAATGTATGGAACTTTGCATTTAAATCAATCCTTGATATCTTATGTAATTCCTCCTCATTATTTGGGAATCCATAGCTTGTGATATCGATATTAGATATTGATGATCTTTTTAAAAGCCAATTTTCCAATCGATACTCAATTTGGATTAAATGAATATTATCGCTAAAGTGTTTAAACAATTTTAATCCACCGGAAGTATTTATTAGCTCATAATTCGATAATTTTCTTGGTTGACTAGAACTTGGATATTCATCAATCAAACCTATTTTTCCTAATTTCTTCTCCATTTTGTTTAGAATTTTTCCTTTACCAAACTCATGTCTAATCTTATCAATATCAATTTCCATCAATTTAAGTAATAATTCGTCTGGATAGCATTCTACAAGGATGATATACACACACCTAGATGAATGACTGTAAATTAGCAAAGGGGTCGAAGTCTAACAGTTCCTCTTTTTGTCCAGATGTAAGGAGTTTAACTTTGGTTTCAAAATCATCCATATAGGTTACATACACATTTACCTGGTCTTCGGGTGCTTTCTCTAAAATTGAAGTTAGAAAATATGTATTATGTGTTGCGATAAAGAATTGATTTGTTTTGTTCGTCGCAATTAGTTCTCCAAGATGTTTTGTATAGTAGGGAAAAGTATGAGATTCAGGCTCTTCGAAAACCATGGTCGCATTTTTATTCGATTCTAGTGCGAATAGATAGAATATCATTGTTTTGACAGTATTAGAAACAATATGATAGGGATAGTTAATAATTACTCCGTCTTGTTGTTTTTGAAATTCAATGATTTTATTTTGAGGTTTGAAAACAGGAGCTAGACTAAATGCCTTCATAAAATCAATTAATCTCTCACGATTACCTTTGGAGCTAAAAATAATTGAAAATAAGTTTTTTCCATGAGGTGGAAGTAAGTATTCAGAAGTACGCAACGGAAAATCATTGAAGTTTCTGTATCTGTACATTCTAATTCTTTTCAATTGTGCTTCAATGGTATGAATATCTCCAGATGAGGATCCTCCCTGATATATCCCGTCATAGTCAAATCTCCAAGTATTATTTCCTAATATCAACTCAAAACTGTCATATTTATGCGAGATTTTTAACGAAAGATTATTACATTTTAATTTAATATTAAATTCTATTAAATCATCATAAAACAAATTTGAAAAACTGTCAAATCGAACGAACGATTTAATGTCGCTTTGAGAGAATCCTAATCCACTTAATAAACCCAATACTTCTAAAATATTTGATTTACCTGAATTCGGTTCACCTATAAACAAATTGAATTGTTTTGGCTCCAGATCTAAGTGCTTTATTGATTTGAAATTATCAACATTTAGATTAGAAATTGGGGGAGAGACAAAATCAGAATTCAATAAATATCACCGCATAAGAGAATGATTACACCTTTCAATCAATCATCATGGGCACTATACTTTAAAGTCTTATATTACCTAATAGTTAATCGGATTATATTCTATTTAGTTATTGTACTTATAGCCTGATTTAGCACTAATATTTAACTAGAAATTCTTTAATTAAGCCCAATGACCTTGTACAATCATGGCATCTGCGGTTTTGATAAATCCAGCCATATTAGCTCCAGCAACAAGATTACCTTCCATACCGTATTTCTTGGCAGCACCTGCTGACTGATTATAAACAGCTTTCATGATTGCAAATAGTCTTTTATCGACTTCTTCAAAGTCCCAAGATATACGCAAGCTATTTTGAGACATCTCAAGACCGGATGTGGCTACTCCACCAGCATTAGCTGCTTTTGCGGGTCCAAATCCAACATTATTCTTGAGGAATATATCAATAGCTTCGGGAGTGGATGGCATGTTGGCACCTTCTCCAACTGCGATACAGCCATTATCGACCAACATTTGTGCTTCCGCCCCATTTAATTCGTTTTGGGTAGCAGAAGGAAGGGCAATGTCAACTTTTACCTCCCATGGCCTTTTACCTTCGAAAAATTGAACTCCGTATTTTTCGGCGTATTCTTTTATCCTTCCTCTTCGAACATTCTTTAGATCCATTACCCAAGCCAACTTATCAGGATCAATACCATTTGGATCATGGATATATCCACCGGAATCGCTTAAGGTAACAACTTTTGCACCCAGATCATTACATTTTTGAGTTGCGAACTGGGCTACATTCCCGGAACCTGAAATAGCAACAGTCTTGTCCTTGAAAGTTTCATTTCGATCTTGCAGGATTGAGTCAACAAAGTAAACGGTACCATATCCTGTAGCTTCTGGTCTGACAAGTGAGCCACCATATCCAACACCTTTGCCAGTTAGAACACCAGTTCCATGCTGATTTGTTAGCCTCCTGTACATTCCATAGAGAAATCCTATTTCACGACCACCAACACCTATATCTCCTGCGGGTACATCTGTGAATTGCCCAATGTGTCTTGATAATTCCATAGCATATGATTGGCAAAACCTCATCACTTCAACATCGGACTTACCCTTGGGATCAAAGTCACTGCCTCCCTTACCACCACCCATTGGCAATGTAGTGAGAGCATTTTTGAAAATCTGCTCAAATCCAAGGAATTTGATGATAGACAGGTTAACGGAAGGATGGAATCTCAAACCACCCTTATAAGGACCAATCGCAGAATTAAATTGTACTCGAAAACCTCTATTCACCTGAAGTTTTCCCTGATCATCGTACCAGGGTACTCGAAATTGTAAGGTTCTTTCTGGCTCTGTTATTCTTTCAAGAATTGAATGCTGTTCATATTCAGGATTAGCGTCAAGAACAGGTACAATTGTTTCTAGAACTTCTTCCACGGTTTGATGGAATTCAGGCTGATTGGGATCGCGTTTCTTTACTTGATTAATTACGCGTTCAACGTATTTTTTACTCATCTGATTTTTCTCCTTACGATATTAAAATCGAAGAAAGAGTGTTCGAAATGAGTTTACGTATGTAATACTCATTTTCATGACAAACTTGTGATTCAATCGAGTAGTTGATATAATAAAAATATTGAATTTGACGTCTATTTTTAGATTTATTTTACAATTTTTGCATTATTTTTTTGAAAAATTGAAGATAAGCACTAAAGATGAGATTACTATGGAAAAATCATTTGATATCGTGATATTTATGAATTTTAGGTGATTTTTTAAATTTGGTTTTTAATTTCTCCATAATATATCACTAAAATTGTAAATT
>CAZRLL010000307.1:0-3512 GCA_964600735.1 uncultured archaeon | reverse complement strand
TGTTTCTCTTCTTGCATTTCTTAATATAATTGGTGAATATTATTTAAGTAGTAATTAAGTATCGCTTGATCCAAAAATTCAGAAATTCATAAACTACTTTGATTCTTTTCAATACTACAAAGAATATTGGCATTGAAGGGGTCTAACTTATTGGCATCGATAAAAGAATCCAGTGCCTCTTCGTGCCTGTTCAACGTTTCCAGTACTTGACCCTTGCAACAATAAATAGGGGCAACCGATTCTAGTGAGAGCGATATATCATAACATTCTAAGGATTTGCCAAATCTTCCCATTCTGTACAGTGCTGCTCCCTTGGTAGCCCAATTTTTCGCATTACCAGGATCCAGTTTCAAGGACAGTTTGATGCAGGCATATACCTCAATATAGTTTCTCAAATGATAGTACAGATTGGCTTTGAGGCTCCACACATGGGGATCCGATGGGATTATCAGCAATAATTTGTCAAGGCATTTCTTCGATTCCTCGAATTTCTCTTGGTGATTAAATAAATAGAGCTTGCACTTCAAGGCATCTGTGTTATCAGGATTAATTTTTAATGCTCTGTCATAACACTTCTGTGCTTCTTGGTATTGATCCAAGTATCTGTAAGAACTTCCCCGGTTTATCCAAGCAATAGTGTCGTATTGATCGATTTGAATTATTATATCATAATAAGTTATTGCCTTACTGTACTCCTCTTCTTCAAGAAAATTTTCCGCAGTATTATGAAACCTTGCTATCACACAATAATACACCTAATATTTTCTTTATAAATACGGGAAAATTTTTTGAGGTAATTGCAAATTAATTTCAATATTCTACTTAAATAGTTTTTTTCACTTTTATTTGATGAAATACCCGAATCGCTCTGAAGCAATCAGAGTTGTAATAAGGATTTTTGCAATTCCAGCATTTTCTATGGTTGAGACAATAATGGTTGGATTTAACAATAATTTTCCAATCAAAATGTCACGATTTTTTCCTTATAAAAAAACGATGTGCAACAGCCACAAATAGTCCTATAATGAATAGACTAAATGCAGTAAAATTGGTATCTCCTTCTGTAGTATCCTCAATTGTTGATGATGACTGCTGAAATGGTTGTGAATTTGCTGAACTGGTGGTTACTGGAAAAGCAGGATTTGTGGTAGTTGGATTTGTAGTAGTAGTAGTAGTGGTTGTAGGATAAGACAACAACCGCTGAGTTAATTATCGGATTGGGTGATAAGGAAAAATCGGATATCGAGTTCGATTTGGTTGAAGCGATTGAATCTCCAGTTCATGGATTGGGATCGAAAAAATTCAGCGAGGTTATTTCGTGTATTTCGGTGTGATCACAATCACCATTCACACATCTCTCTAACGAAAAAATTGTGAGAATAAGTGAATTGATACTGCAGCCAGATGGTAAGAAAAGATTAAGTAAAATGAGGGGAATCGGTAGATCGACATTAGAAAAGGTGAAAAAATATTATTCTTATTGAGTGAGAATGAGAAGAATTACTGGTATTTGCCACTAATACCAGATATTCATGCATTGTACAATATCTCTTTGATTTACTTGTTGTCTCCATTCTATTAATAATCAGCTATGTCAATGGAGAAGAACAGTGATTATGGTCAACTTAGATTTACAAACTAAAGATGATACTGTTCGTATTTGGGATTATCAAAGATTGTAGCCATTAAATTACAGGACCTGCAAAATCCTTATGAGTCACAAAAACCATAGTAATATAGAGGTCAATGCTTGACATTTGACCATGAGAAGACCTGGGGGATGATCATTTTGAGAATTCCCATCACCCCTATTTTCATTAATATTTAATGATTGGTTATTGAGATATTATGATGTGTCTTCAAAATAAAAACAGAAAAGTCAATTTCGTCATGCATATTCATATCAAGTTACTGTTTCGTGATCATGAATAAATGAATACTTAGCAATGAATTCTTGTGATTTTGAGTGAGCCAGAACAATATACACAACAATTTGAAATAACAGTGAATTGGTAAATATGAACACAAAACTTGGCTCATCTAAAATTATTGCATATAGAATACCAACGATATTTAGAACCAGTGAAATTGAAGCAAAGATGATTGCTCGGGTTTCCCTTTCCTTTAACTCACCTTTTGTGAATATCACAAGAACATGAAGAAATGCAAACCCTCCAAACGAAGCTAAAGAACCTAGGAAGTCTAGGAAAAACAGTACATTAAGTAAGGCGAATGTTAAACCAATGTAACTGCTTATAATGAGCTGTAGTATTATCAGGTTAAGCCAGACAGGTCTTTCCCTCCACGCTTTGAGGGACCTATTAGGAGGAGGAGCTAGTAAGAAACCCGTTTTTGTATCTAGTTCAAGGAAATCGCTTGACTGTCTTTCATTTAAGACCTGATTGACGTTGATAAGTAGATCAGTGTGATCGGAGGGGGTGACTGGACCAGAAACACAGAGCAGAATTCCCTCAGGGAGAAAGTTAGTGAGTATAACATTGGAAAACAATATTGCAAACATGATCCCATATGCAATGAATCGCCAACTGATGTGTAATGTCCCATTCGTAAATACCGCATCATTAGGTGAAATTTTATCTAATCCAGGAATGACCCATGATGGTACCAGAATAATCATGGCAAGTAAGAATCCCAGAGCATATAATACACGATATACTTGAAGTTTCATCATATGTGGGTATAGAATTACTGAATTAGTTTGTTTTTTTACAGTTTGAATGAGAGATAGGACAGTAATCTCCCTCAAAGCAACAAGAAGGAACCCAATCGCCAATGAACCAAAAGCAATCAGGGATGTATATGCCTCTAATGAATCTTGTACAAGATATACTGTTATTATTGCACTCAAAATAAGCAGGATAAAGAATCTCAATGAAAAATCCAATCTCAGTATAAACCTACGTATCAATCATAATCACCTCACGTTCTAATTTTAACAAAGAGGATATTGAAATAGTTTTTCTTACTGGGAGTACCAGAATGACTTATCTTGTTAACATCATCCGGATCAATGTTACTATAAATAGTAATTTCATATATTCCGACTGGTAATCCATCAACATTAACGAGAATGGATCCATTAATCCAAGTATCAGTAGATACATACGGTGCCCCATCAATAGTAGCATTATACACAAGCGGATTTTTATCCCCAACAATCCAAATAATTGTATGTCCAGTTGTACCCACGGTATAGCCTGTATCAGGAACATTATTCAGAAAAACTGGCGAAGTATTATCTGGTATTCCATTAATTGTTACATTAACAGAATCAGAGGCCATATTTAGCGTAAAATCATATACATAAATTGTAAAGTTATAGGTACCAACACTCAATCCATCAATATTGATAGTTATGGTACCATTACTCCACGAAGTATCCGAAACATGGGATTCACCGTTATTAGTTACATTGTAAAAATTGGGATTTTTATCCCCAACAATCCAAATAATTGTATGTCCAGTTGTACCCACGGTATAGCCTGTATCAG
>CAZRLL010000306.1:0-3518 GCA_964600735.1 uncultured archaeon | reverse complement strand
GACCGATTTTTAGCTAGTGTGCCGAAATCCAAATCCGCAATTATAATTAATTAGATAATTGTTTAATCAATCACCAAATCTCCCAAACTAGGAAATACTGTGAAATGCGTAATATGCTCATAATGCATAATATGTTATTTGTTGACAATTAGTATACAGATATACAATATTATGCTCATAAGACGCAATTAGATAACTCTTAATATATTTGCTCATTTTCTATAAACACTATAAACACATGGCTTTGCGTATCTTGCTACGACGACTGATGGAATAGTTATCCTTGATGTCGATGATCCAAATTTTCCAGTAGTTGGGACATATAGTGATACTGGTAAAGCTTATGGAATTTACGCAGTAGATGATTATGTTTTTGTTGCAGACCAATTGGAAGGATTAAAAATCTTAGAAATCAAATCCTTATCATCTGATCAAAGTTCCTCTGCAACACCAAACATTGGGATCCTATTCCTCGCATTAATCACCTACATATCTTTTCATAAGAAATTGAGAAATCGAATTAAATAATGATGACTAGAATTCCTTGAATTTAACTAAATCATTGCCATAATGACTACTTATTTTTGTGTTTAAACAAATTTATATCATAATTTTTGTTCCTACTGAATTTTGAATAAATGCAGATGGAAGTCGCTTTGCAATCTCATGTATCGCTTTCCAACCGGTACAATGACCGGGTATGATCATTGACGGATTAATCTTAACCAATTCCTCAATAGTTTGGGGGATGATAGGTTCAAATACTGCCCCAGTGAGATGAAATCCTCCGATTACTGCAAAGATTTTTTTAATTCCGGTAATATTTTGAGCATTTCTTATAATATTTATAATTCCTGCATGTCCACAACCAGTAATTATTACCAAGCCTTTGTTCCTCACATTTATAATCAAACATTGATCATCACTAATTATTGGATCGGGAACCCATTTTCCTCCTCTTTTGGAATAATGCACCGGGAATCCAGTCTCAAATTTTGTCGTTCTTGCCACTTCACCGGATACAAGGGTAACTTCATCAAATAACATGGAAGGACCAACTGATTCTATCAATTCAATATTCTTATCAATTAGATCATCTCTTCTGGGGGCTGGTATATTTATTTCATAACCATTAGGTAAAATCAGTTTTCTGGGCAGGTAAGCGTCTGGATGGATCACAAATGGTAATTTTCGCCTTCCGGTTTTAGCCAGTAATCCCATTATTCCCATGGCATGATCCGTATGACCATGACTTAAAACGATAGCATCAATATTTTCTGGGGAAATACCCAGGATATTTAAATTATGTAGGATTCCATTTTCCGAGACACCAGTATCAAAGAGTAGGGAACGTTTCAGAGTGCCAGATTCAATCTCAACTAAAACCGAAAAACCATGTTCTGCAATGGGGAGAGCCTGGGATAAGGAATCAGTTTTAAGAGGAAATCGTTGTACAAATTCATTTCCAGATATGAGTAAATCAATGGAATTATCCATAATTGTTGTAAGTGTAACTGAATCAGCAGCTTTGATGGAAATCTCTGGTCCCATGTCCTCCGTTAAAATCTGGATTTTTAATATACTTACCTCTGAGATTGGTCAGACATGTAATTATGTGGACCATAATGAGAATAGTAATCAAAATGAGGCAGTAATCAGATGGGTAAGGTCGTCAATCTCGATTAGAACAAAATTTAAAAGATAAGAATTGAAAATGCGCGTAATGATTACATTAATTGGTTACGTGGTTGTCAGAGATGGAATGATGGAGGAAGCCCTAAAACTGGTAAAAGAAATGGTCCTCAAAGTTAGAGAAACAGAGCCGGATAATATTGATTATACAGCCTACACTAGCAAAACTGAAGGTAATGAAAATAAAATTTACTTTTATGAATCCTTTGAAAATGAATCTGCACTACAATTACATGGAGCCAATTTGGCTCAGCAGTTTGGAGAAAGAATGGGTCCAATTTTTGATATGTCAAAAAATACTATGACCAAGTGTGAGCGCATAATTTAAATGAATGATACATTAACTTTTTTTCCTCATTAATATCTGGATTTTTAATATAGTAACCTCTGAGATTGGTCAGACATGTAATTATATGTGTCTTAATGAAATTTAAAAAGATTTTTAGCTTTTCAATTTATAAAGATGAAGTAATTCACCATCTACTATCGAAATTGTCGCCCCATTCATCATGATAACTCTCATGAAAGGTGTCGGGATAACTAATGGGTTGGATGGAAATATTTTCTGTAATATCATGATCTCCCTTAAGCTTTTTTGCAAGCATTACCTTGAATTTCTCAATAACTTCTTCTTCATCGACAGCACTCAATTCCAATTCAATCGAAAAATTGATTGTATAATCAAGTACTTCGGAATTTTTATACATTATAATATCTAGATAACTTTCTAATATATAACATTGTTGCTGAATTTTATAGGATTTATTTGATATAATCAATATAATTATTTGGCATATGCGTTTTTTTAACCAATTGTGTGTTACTAACTACACACCTAAACGAGCATTTCAATTATCAACCTGAAGCGAATCTTGTGGTCTCAATCGTGGATTTTGTGGTAATGGAAAATACATTTTTGTAAAAATTTTTGCACTAAATGGGTTTATGTGTTATGTGTATTAATTAGGTTTATATATTATTATGCGTATGTACTTATTAGAGGAACAACACACAAACCCTCTTAACTTAAAGGAATGATTAACATGGAAGATTTTGAAGATCTATCTACCGAACTTGAACAACCAGTTTCAATTACATCTAAGACACCCAGCTCGAGCAAAACTCCTTCTGGTAACAAATTAACCGTTTTCTTTCAAAACACCGTTGGCCCATCCCAAAGGCAGGAAAAAATGGTGATAAGCGAAAACGCTCCCATTGGTGACATCAAATACACCGTAAGCCAAGTATTTGGTCTCCCTGCTGATGAGTTCCATCTCTCCCATGCCGGGAGAACCATGGATCCAGATGATCAGCTGTCCAATTACGGCGTGGACAATGGGGACACCGTTTTATTAATACCCGTATCTACAGCTGGTTAATTAAATGAGAATAAAAACTATAAAACCATAATTCACAAAATATTTTTATTTGTACTTTAATCGTATAAATTGTGAATACACTAGCTAGTTTCATTCCCATTTGGATGGGACGTAATTACATCAATTCAGTGATGATACCCTTGATCGTTGGGTCAATATTTCAAATTGCAATTTTCTTGTAATCATTTATTAAAGAAAAAGAAGATGATCCAAACATTTACCCGACTGGATTCATTTACGATGACATCCTAAGGTACACCGATGAAACACATCCCATTCTCTTTTTCACTTCGATGCTCCTCGCAATCTGGGTAGGAATAATTATCTCGACAAATAATGGCAACCTTGGGGATATAATTATAGGATCGTTAATACTAGGGGTGATATATGGCTTACTAGAAAGGTTAAATTTTCTTTACTATTCATATTTGGAACATAATGAATATA
>CAZRLL010000305.1:0-3526 GCA_964600735.1 uncultured archaeon | reverse complement strand
GAATTAAAAAAACATTATATTGAAAATCAGATGTCATTTCAGAGAATGCTGGATAAAGAACAGGAACCCACTAATAATGATATAATTGAATATATTGGAGAAAAATCACAATTATGGAATGAGTTGCAAAATTTTATTGGAAAGAATTATGATCATCTTCCAGAGAAGATTTATTACTGGAATAAGTATGGTTGGACAATTAGATACAGGAAAAGTGGAAAAACTCAGTGTTCATTTTTCCCAGAAAAGGGCTCATTCACTGTATTGATCACTTTGGGTAAAATTGAAGTTGAGAAAACTATGAATCAAATAGATTCATTAAGTTCTAATGTGCAATCAGTTTTAAATAATGCTAAGCAATTGAGAGATGGAAGATGGTTGTGGATCAGGCTCAATTCTGAATCTGATGTAAATTCTATCCGCAGATTATTAAAAATAAAACGGAAGCCCAAATAATTAACACAAATGACTATTCTTACAAAAGAATTATTCCCTCTTTTTTCTGATTGCAATGGTAATAAATCGAACATGAGAATCTTTCAGACTTTGCTAATCCAGATGCAATGAGATATATTTACTTTTTATTGATAAAAAAACCATTTTTATTGAGTTATACTTAATCAAAAAATTCCCTTAAGTCACAAAATTAATTTGATTTTTTTTTGATTTGGATCGTTATTTTATTACGCACCAGTGCAATTCTTAGTTATATTTTGGGATTAATTAATCCATTTGATCCTATAAAGGATAATATAATCTAACAAACTAAGTTCGATTCTGATGACTCTGTATACTAATCTTACCTCACGAGAAATAGCGGAATTTGCAAAAACATATTCAATTGGTAAAGTTAGAAATTATTACCCAATGAAACGCGGATATACTAATTCAAATTATTTTATTCAGACTAATCATCAGAAATATATTTTAACTATTTGCGAAGATAAAACTCCACAACAAACCCGTACCCTGATGAATTTGCTAAATCACCTTCATCAACATCTCTTTCAAAGCAATCAAGTTATTGCATCAAAAAATGATGAGTATGTACTTCAATATAATGACAAACCAGTTTACATGAAGAAATTTCTTGAGGGTGAGGTTGTGGAGAAACCCACAGTGCAATTCATTGAACATTTAGGAACTCGAATTGCTCAATTACATAATATCAAGATCCCAGATGATATAACAACCGCTTTTCCATATGGTCTATCTTACTTTGCTGAAATTACCTCAATCGATTTGGATCATCCATATATCGAGTGGTTGAAAACCAAATCAAATTATTTACATAAATCTATACCCGATCAATTACCAACAGGATTAGTTCATGGCGACATTTTCCCGGATAATATAATTCAGAAAGATGGAAATCTGGGAGCGATTATTGATTTTGAAGAAGTCTCAAATTATCCATTTATTTTCGATTTAGGTATGGCCACAACGGGTATATTTGCAGATTATAATGTTATTGATTTGTGTTTCCCAAAAGCTCTAGTCAAAGGGTATCAAAAAGTGAGAATGTTAGAGCCACTGGAGAAAGAACTATTGAAGTTATTTACTTTTTATGGTGCGGTCGCAACTTCTTTTTGGAGATTTCGACAATTTCATATCCGATTCCCAACTCCTGAAAAATCAACACATCACCAATATATGGTAGATATTGCCGATAAACTATATGAAATGGACAACAACAAATTTATGGGTGGGGTATTCCTTTGAAAATTTGTTATATCTGAAATTCTATTGCAATATAAGTTCTATATCAAGTACAAAGAGACTGTTAAATGTAAAATCAACAGCAAATTAAACTTAATTCTGTTTTTTATTAAAGGTTGGATGATTAAGCATTTGTCTAATTAATTATAATTGCGGACTGGGATGATAAGACGCAATTAATATTTTTTATAATATATTGGTTACAAATGTTTTCACCTGATTGAAAAAACTATTAACTATGAATCTTAAATCTAAGTCAAGCTCAATGGTATCTGCATTTCGTGATAAATATCGAGTAATTATGGAATTAATTTATACTGGGAATTTTGAATCAGCATTGAGTGAAATTAATAGCAGCCGAAGAAGCATTATTGATGATGTAGAATTAATCGAATTACTTTTACTAGAATCTAGGATACAAAATTTATCAAATGAAAATGAAATAGCTTATCAACTTGCTAAACAGGCGGAGAAACAAGCTACATCTATCAGCAACGAGTTCTTGGTGGGAAAATCATTGGTTGAACAAGCTGAAGTTTTATGGAGGCTAGGGAAAGTAGATGATGTAATTTTATTGATTAATCGGATAGATCAGATGCATGATACTTTAGATTTAGATATTAAAGGAAAATTTCTAAATATTAAAGGCAATACTTATGGATTATTGAAAGGTGATTACGACACTGCCCTGAAATCTTACTATCAAAGCTTAGAAATAAGAAAACAATTAGGTGATCTACGAGGGATTGCTGCATCATTGAATAATATAGGAGAAGTTTTTAGGAAAAAAGGTGAATTTAATCAAGCCTTACAAAATTATCAAAAAAGTCTGGAGACTATGAAAGAAGCAAATAATCAACACGGAATTGCCTTAGTATCGAATAATATTGGGGAAACTTACCTTAAAAAGGGCGAATTAGAAAAAGGGAGAGAATATTTTGAAGAAAGTTTGAAAGTAAATAATAAACAAAAGTATAGACACGAATTAGCACATTCTTTAGCCGGAATTGCGTCAATTTATGCTGAAAGAGGAGATCAGCGTAAATCAATATCTTATTTCGAAGAAAGCTTAACTCATCACAAAAATAGACCACAATGTATTTCTCAAACTTTATTTACATTGATTCAATATACAATAAAAATTGATAATGAGAACTTGACAACAAAATATATGAAAATTCTAGAAGAATTAAATTCTTCAGTAAATCTTCCGGAAATCGATCTAAGATGCAGATTACTTCGAGCTCTTGTTCTCAAAAATAGTACAAGGTTTAAAAATAAAATACAAGCTTTAACTATCTTAGAAGAAATAATTCATGAAGAGATAATAAATCATCATTTAACAATTTTAGCTATGAAACATTACTGTGAATTTTTACTGGATGAAGTAAAATTATATGGTGATCCAGAAGCATTTGTGGAAGCAAAAGACTTAGTTGGTAAATTACAAGAAATCGCACAAAGTCAAAATAGTTTTAATGTGTTAGTAGAGGCTCTAATATTAAGAGCTAAATTTGCTATGATTGAAGGTGATCTTGAATCAGCGGATGTTATTCTCGAACAAGCGAACTTAATTACCATTGAAAAAGACTTGCACTCTATGCAAATTCACGTTGAAAATCAACAGGCAAAATTAAAGAGTGAAGTCGAAAATTGGCAACAGTTAGTCTCCAAAAATGCGACTATGGCCGAAAAAATTGATCAAGCAAACTTAATAGAGTATATTCAACAAGTCCAGAAATATACATCATAAATAATATGGATTATCTTACATACTTATCATTTGGAACTTGTACTTTAATAATAG
>CAZRLL010000304.1:0-3534 GCA_964600735.1 uncultured archaeon | reverse complement strand
TCCTGAATATATGACCAAACACTGGAAATACACTGTTCTTGATCCGATGGGGAATACAGTGGATATTTATACGGGATTGACTGAAGTTCCAGTAAGTGAAAAATGGACCGAGACATGAAGATTATGAGATGTGATGAGAATTATTATTGATATTCGATCATTTTACTTTCATTTCTAGATAGTTAAATAGCTTTCCAATTAAGTCAGGGAACAACTGGATCAATCCTGCAATATTAATTATTTCTTCAATTCTAATTTCATTAATTTTATCGCTTCTGATACTTCTTGAATTGAAGCACCATCTTCAATGGTTGATAGATCACCAATTTCTTTATCTTCGTATATGCCTTTCAAGACTCGTCGCATAATTTTTCCAGATCTAGTCTTAGGAAGCAAATTGACTATCTCTACCGCTTTTGGAACCGCAAATACTCCAACCATTGTTGCAACTTTTTGTTTAATTTCTTCTTTGATAGTTTCTGAGGATTCATATCCTTGTTTAAGAACAACAAAAGTTATGACTACTGTGCCCTTGATCGCATCGTCAACACCAACACATGTAGTTTCTGCTACCGCTGGATGGGATGATACTGCTTCTTCTAGTTCCCGTGTACCCAATCTATGAGCTGCAATTTTAATAACTTCATCCGCTCTTCCTAAAATCCAAAAATATTTATCTTCATCCAAAATAGCATAATCATAGGTATTAAATAGATTTCCTGGCATTGTATTCCAATACTGGTTATAACGCTCCGGATTTTTATAAATTCCCAGTGAACCTATTGTGCCTGGAGGAAGTGGAGGTTTTGCAACCAATATACCTTTTTCTCCTGGAGGCATTTCA
Source organism: uncultured archaeon (assembly GCA_964600735.1). Classification (GTDB taxonomy): domain Archaea; phylum Asgardarchaeota; class Heimdallarchaeia; order Heimdallarchaeales; family Kariarchaeaceae; genus LC-2. The sequence continues at coordinate 2,690 of CAZRLL010000304.1, read as the reverse complement.
TTACCATCTTCATCCACAACTAAAAAATCATAGCCAATTACAGATTTTGTTGGACTTCCTGGCTTGATTTTTAATTGTTCAACGCCTGGCATATTTGAAATCATGGGCCATCCGGATTCAGTTTGCCAGAAATGATCAATAATTGTACAATCTTTTAGAATATCTTTTATCCAATCATAAGTTGGAATGTCAAGGGGTTCTCCAGCTAAGAATACATATTTTAAAGAAGTCAAATCTCTTTCCTTAACTATCTCAGAGGGATATTTTTTAAGGATTCTCAATGCTGTTGGTGCGGTCCATAATAGTGTTACTCCATATTTTTCCATAATTCTCCACCAAATCCCTTCATCTGGATATATTGGTGTTCCCTCAAACATAATTGTCGGTATACCAATAATCAAAGGTGCATATACAATATAAGAATGACCAACGATCCAACCAATGTCAGAGGTACTAAAAATCACGTCTCTATCTGGTTGTAAGTCATATATATATTTCATTGACGCGTTCAAACCAACAAGATATCCACCTGTATCTCTCAGAATCCCTTTTGGTTTACCAGTAGTTCCGGATGTGTATAGGATGTAAGACACATCTGTTGAATTCATTATTTCTGGTTCTACATAATGTTCTCCTTTAGTCTTAAGCAGTTCATTCCAATCAATATCCCTTCCTTCATTCCAAGGCAAGTCTGGATCTAATTTTCTATTAAGTACAATTACATGATCTGGTTTATTGATGGATTTGTCAATACTATTATCAACAATTCCCTTTAATTTTATTATTTTTCCATTTCTACTACATGCATCAGCTGTTAAGAGCAATTTCGGTGTAGCATCATTAATGCGATCTGACAAAGAATCTTCAGAAAATCCAGCAAAAACTACCGAATGTATTGCTCCTATCCTAACACAAGCTAACATTGCGATAACAGCCTCTGGAACTAAAGGCATATATATGATAATACGGTCTCCTTTCACTACTCCTAAATTCTTTAGCACTCCTGCAAATTGGTTTACTTTTTTGTATAATTCATAATACGTAAAAACTCGTGAATTCCCAGTCTCTGGAGATTCCCAAATCAAGGCAGCTGTACCTCGTTTTGAACCTAAGGCGTGACGATCTAATGCATTATAGCAAAGATTGGTTTTGCCATCTACAAACCATTTGTAATATGGAGGATCACTATCATCTAGAATTATACTTGGTTTTTTATACCAAAAAACATCCTCGGCTTCTTTAGCCCAAAATTCAGTTGGATTGCTTCGAGAGAAATTAACTATTTCGTCATGTGATTTATAATTCACTCTAATTGGTGTAAAACTTATGCATTTTTAATCCTATTTTGAATATTTGTTTGGATTCCCAAAATTTTCTGGCACCCTATATAAATTGACTCATAAATTGGTAAAAACACATCACATCCGATGAAATCATTCGATTTTATAAATTACAAATTGTTCACTCAGACAAGGTTACCACAATTTTACCCATATGGTCACCAGATTCTAGCCTTCGATGAGCATCTTGAATTTTTTCTAGTGGATAGGTAGTATCAATAACTGGGGAAATTTTTTCCTGAAACACCAATGCCATAGCTTCAGTAAATTCCTTATCAGAAGCCATCGTGGATCCAAAAATTGATAATTGCTTCCAGAACAATAAAGCTAGATTAATTTCTGCATTATTTCCTGTCGTTGCTCCACAAGTTACAAATCGTCCTCCTTGCTTTAATGACCTAATTGCTTGTTTCCATACTATTTCACCGACAGAATCAACAACAATATCTACTCCTTTCTTTTCTGAATATTGCCAAACCAATTTTCCCCATTCGGGATTTTCCTTATAATTAATGACATATTCTGCGCCTAATGATTTCAGCTTATTTGCTTTGGCATCAGTTGAAGTTAATGCAATTACCCTCCCACCAAAATGCTGAGCCATTTGAACAGCTATCGTTCCAATACCTCCACCAGCCCCAAGAACTAAAATTAATTCACCAGGATTTATTTTCACCTTACTAACAAGCATCCGATAAACGGTTAACGATGTTAATGATGCCGCAGCTGCAATTTCGAAAGAAATATGCTCTGGTATTTTTAATACATTAGTTTCGGGAGCTACTGCATATTCGGCAGTTCCTCCCCAAACATGTTCACCCAACAATTTAAAATCTCTACATAAACTGTGTTCACCTTTACGACAATGATAGCACTTTCGACAGCTTAATCCGGCATTTATGACAACTCGATCTCCGACCTCCAATGCAGTTACTTTATTCCCAATTTTATGGATAATTCCTGAAAAATCAGAACCACCAATGTGGGGTAATGGTATTTTTAATGCAGGTGACCCATTTCGAACCCAGACATCCAATCGATTTAATGCAACTGATTTGACTTCTATCAATACTTCATCTTCGTCTATATTTGGGATCTCGACATCAGCAATTTCTAATTTTTCAATTCCACCGTGTTCTCTTATAAGTGCAGCTCGCATATATTAAGTTTGAAAAATAACTTTGTAAATGTCACTGTTAATAGTGTATTTAAAAGATATTTTAAGAAAAATATGAGATATTTCAATCATAAAATTTCTGATCGATTACGCATACTATGATAACTAACTAAATCAATCATTTAGTCAGTGAAGTTCCTGGTATGCGAACAGGAACGAGTAAATCATTTGCT
>CAZRLL010000303.1:0-3600 GCA_964600735.1 uncultured archaeon | reverse complement strand
AGATGTTGTTTGATCACCGAATCAAGGGATCTACTCCGCTCTTGGATATCTCTTGCAATTCGGCGTATTAATCGTAAATCAGGATCATAAGCAACATATATTTTAAAATTGTATAGATCATTGACTTCATCAAAAGAAAATGCAAAAATCCCCTCTACGATAATCAAATCAGCTACTTTTATTAGCCTAGAATCATTTTTTCTTGTATGTAAGGAATAATCATATACTGGTATATTTGCATCCTTCTCCAGACTTAATTGTTTTAGGGCGTTAAAGAACTCATCTCGATCAATTGAAATAGGTTCATCGAAATTAATTTTAGTCCTATCCTCATATGTAATTGTTGATCTATCAAGATAGAATTCGTCTGTTGTTAAATAACAACACGAGATATCTTGCATTTTTGTTTCTTTATATAATTTTTTGGCAAAATATGATTTACCCGAAGATGTGGGACCACTAATTCCAATTATTACCACCATTTATTAACAAAATACAAGATTTTAGTACTTTAAATAACATTATCAAATTAGGTTATTGAATCATATTAATTTTGAACTGTTTTTTATAAAAAAGTAAGTTAGAATATTGAGATAAATTAAACTAGAACTACCATAAACCTTTGTAAAGTGATTATAAATAAGACCTAGGTAGGAAAACTTGGAGGATAATACTCGATTAATATCAATCGAAAAACAGATTAGAGTTCTTCCGAAAAAACCTGGTGTATATGTAATATATGACAAGAATAATGAGATCATCTATGTTGGAAAAGCTAAGAATCTAGCTAATCGTGTACGATCCCATTTTGCACCATCTACGGATTTTTCTAAATCAAGAGTGATCAGGGAAAAGGGGTTTCATATCGAAGTTCATGAGGTCAGTTCAGAATATGAAGCCCTCCTCTTAGAATACAATATGATTCAAGAACACCAACCAAGATTAAACGAGAAATGGAAAGATGGGAAGACATATCCATATTTAGAAGTCACTACTGGTGAGAAATTTCCACGATTTCAATTTACACGAGAGCGAAATACCAAGGATTCAATATATTTGGGTCCATTCTCGGACGTCACATCAGTCAAACATTCCCTTCGTTATGTGCTTAGATTGTTTCCTATCGCTGATTGCAAAAAAGAAATTCATTTGGATGATGCTCTACATTGGGCAAAAACTTGCATAAGACGAAGGACTCGTCAATGCATGCGACCTTGCGAAATTGAAGTGAATGTAAATGATTATCGTGAAAATGTTAATCAGGTGATAAGATTTATTGAGGGAAAATTACCAGAAGTGAAGGTTGAACTAACAAAAAAAATGGACGCTAGTTCAGAAAATTTAAAATTTGAAGAAGCTGCAAAATATCGGGACCTTATAAAATCAATCAAACGAAGTCAACAAAGGCAGAGTGTGATGATTGATGGTGTAGAAGATACCATAATTATTGCTGATGCTCAGACAAATAGAGAAACCTGTATAGCAATCCAAAAAATAAGGAAAGGGAGTATTGTTAGACAGGATGCCATGGCCATACAAAATGTGGAATTGGAAGATAATAATTGGTCTGATTTTGTAATGAGTTTTTTAATAAATATACTGAATTTGTCACAGAATGAGAAATCAAACGATACGTCTAGAGTAATTGTTTTTACCGAACCCTCTAATGAAATTATCAAATCCCTCAAAGAATTTGGTTATAATAGTCAAAAAGTAAAAACCAAAATTGATAAACAATTAGTCGAAATGACTAAACGACATGCTGAACGTTATTTACAGAGGAGAATCTTAATTAAAAAAGACAAAGGAATACCCACAACTAGGGTAGAAGATTTACAAAAATTATTAGATCTGGATTTTCCTCCATTTATTATTGATGCATTTGATGTTTCAACACTTATGGGAACCAATACAGTAGCTTCCTGCATTCGATTTGAGAATGGAAAGCCATTGAAAAAAGGATATAGAAGATTTAAGATTAAAACTGTTGAAGGACAGGATGATTTTGCAAGTATGGAGGAAGTTGTATACCGACGTTATCGAGATGTCAAGAATGGGGTCGATCCGAGAGGGTTGCAAATTCCTGATTTGATAATTATTGATGGTGGAAATGAACAATTAATAAGGGCAAGGCGTTCTTTGGAGAAATTGGATCTAGATATTACCATAATTGGTCTCGCAAAACGAGAAGAAGAGATTTACCTCTTTGAACTAGAGGATCCCATTGCAGAGGATAAAAATCGACCTGCTCTTCTGTTGTTAAGGGCATGCAGAGATGAATCACATAGATTTGCAGTTAAGTATCAGAAAATGCTTCGTCAAAAAGCAGGATTAGTATCGGTACTCGATTCCATAAAGGGGATTGGTCAGATTCGAAAACGAAAGTTAATAAATAAATACCGAACTATATCAAACATGGCTAAGGAGAGTTCAGAAACATTATCTGAACAGATTGGGATATCGAGAGAACTCGCCTCTAAAGTCATTGATGAGTGTAGGAAATTCACAACCAAAGAAAGTGATCGTAAAGCTTCTAGGTGAAAAACATGAAAATTACAGATTTAGAAGAAAATAAAAATTTTGATCTATTAAAAGCACGAATATTATCCAAGCAAGGACCAAAAAGAGTCAGGATTAAAAATGGAATTTCTTATGTAACTGATTTACTACTTGCAGACGAGACAGGTACGGTTGTTTTCAACTTATGGGGAATTCAAAATGCAGAACAATATAAAGTCGGTGAAGTTGTAACAATAAAAAATGGATGGTGTAAGATTTTCAACTACCAGAAACAGATCAGTCTTGGAAAATCAGGTAAGATAGCTAAAGTTGCGGATGACCCCTCATTACCAAGAACAATAGAACATTAATAGAAAAAATTAAAACCAATCATTTAGGTCTGTACATTCCATATCAGTATCCTTTAGAGCATCACATGTAGATTCTACGAACTCTTTTATCTCCCCTGTAATATTACTGATTTTCTGAAGTGTATCATTTCTATAATGGTGTACTATAGAAAGTCTAAGATTCTGAATATTTTGCGCTGCCCAGAATTTATTTTTCCATTGCATATTTTGGTTTTGTTGCATATAGGCTTCATTTAACAATTTTTCTGCAATGATATAATTGACCCTTCGATAATCTTTGGGAATAAATCGTTTCATCCTAATTGGGATGTTGTATTTTTCACACAGTTGGCTTATTTTCTTGTAAATTCCAGCAGTATACGATCCTTCTGGGTTGTATGTTCCTAAGTAATTATTTGGGTCATATTCGAATTGATACAGTTTTTGATATTTTTCCATTAAATGGGGATATTGCTTATGAAATTGTTTTAGGAACCATATTGCCTGCATATCACGTAATGACATTCCACCACCAAAGAGAATAAAATCAGCTCTTGCTAACTTGGCATTTTTTACTAATCCGTTTAGATTTTCATCGGAATCAGTCAGACCAGGGATTGTAGGAATAATCAGTATTCCTGTTTGGATGTGTTTAGTATTATCTTTGATAGTCTTAATTATATTGAAACGATCTTCTGATGATGAGGCTCCTCTTTCCAAAAATTTTGAAATTTTTTCATCGGTTGTCGTA
>CAZRLL010000302.1:0-3653 GCA_964600735.1 uncultured archaeon | reverse complement strand
ATGCCATAAAAAATACAATGTTATCGTTATTCCAGAGGATATGAGTCCATAAGTAGCAATAAGTAATGTTAACGCTTTTGTTTCAGTAAGTCTGCGTTTCGATGTAATAATGAGATAAACTGCCAGTCCTAAACTTAGAAGGGAGAATGTCACTGTAAGGATCCAACTATTTATTGGTATTTTAATCACCCTTTCAAGGAAAATTTCATCCTATTTTCACTTCAATATAATTTTTTTCTAATTTTTTCGAGATCGTCCTCTGATAATTCAGCATTTAATACATCGCCGAGGTGTTTCACACCAACCATCCCGAATTTTGTGTACAAAGATTTCAAAAATGAATTTACTTCATTTTTGTGAGCAGATTGATTAAGGGAATAAAATTTAATTGATTTTACTTTTCCATTATTTTTCTCTGATCTAATGATACCTTCTTTCTCTAATCGCGTAAGGATGGTAGCAATTGTGGTGTAGGCATATTTTTTTTCTGTTAACCTTTCTACTTCGACTAAAATTTCCCTTACTTTTGCTTTTCCAATATTATTTAATGATTGTAATACAATTCCTTTCAAGTCACCTGGTTTCAATATAATTCCTTCAATTAATTATTATCTTTATCAAATATATAATTATTTACTTTCCTACAATTTGTAGTAAAATTTGCTAATAAGATTTTCACTTAGTGTATAATTATGGATTGGGGATTGGAAAAATCGGTTTTCTTGATTGGATGAAATAGGATATTTTATTTACAATATGTTAATTTATTTGATCAAACAATTCTCGTTCTGTTTTTTTTCCATAAGACAACAGAAACTAAAACTCCAATTCCAACTCCAAATCCAATTCCAACAATATAAAGCAGATACACATCTAGTTTATTGTCGGGATTTTCTAATATTTCAATAGTGATTTGTTTAGAAGCGGAAAAACTGTCACCTAGAATACCAATTATAATTATATAAATTCCAGTCCATGCATTTTCATCAATGCTTATTTTTAAATCAATATTTATAGAATTTCCCTTAGATAGTTCCAAATCATCCGACCCATGAAAATTAACTCCTAAAACTCCTTTTAATTCACCAAAGCTTTGAATATTAACCTTATCGAATATGCCATCATGATATTCGACTGAAAATTGTATTTTCTTCGATTGTCTCTGTTTAATCTGAATTATTTCATCATCTGTTGATAGTATTAACATTGGAGCTTTTTTAGCATCAATATAACCAATAACACCATTGTTATCTTCAGCATACCAAATTTTATCTTCTTTTCCAGCATGTATCCACTGGATCAAAGGTTCATCTCTTGGAATAAAGTACTCCTGGATTGTCTGACTGTCTCTATGAAATCGACCAATTCTATTAACAAAGTGTTCACTAAACCAAACATCATTTTGGGAATCAAACTCAATATCATTAATCCCTGAAACAGGATATTCATCCGGTGATGGTTGAGGAGTATAATAAGTAATGATCTCATTATTCAATGGATTAAAAGATAGCAACTTATCTCCTCCGTGTGATCCACTCCATATTAATCCCTTTGAATCAATAGCTAAATCAACAGGGGAAACAAAATTATTTGGAAGTTTAAAAATCTCAAACCTACTATTGTTAGTATCATATTTAACAAAACTACCAGCTAAGGAATCAGTATACCACAAATTCCCATATGAGTCGAAATTTAATCCAATTGGTCCACAGTTACTTGATTCACACCTAATATCTATTTCTTCTATATTTTTTGTGATTGTATTTAATTTTCCCAGTTTGTCTCCCCACCATTCAGTAAACCAAACAGTCTCATTTTTGATAAACAAATCAAATGGAGCTACATTTTGATTGATTGGATAAATTGAAAACTTATTTGATGTAACATTAAAGCTTCCAATATGATCAGTATCATTGTTGAGCGCGTAATTATGATCAGTAAACCAAATTAAACCATTTTCTGCTTTTTTAATTAAGAGTGGTGTGATACTGGGTGGTAATTGATAAGTTTCAATTTCAGAAGTATTCGGATTTAAAGTCCTTAAATTTGAATCATTAAGCATAGAGAACCATATCAGCCCTGTTTTAGCTTCGATTAAATCGAATGGACGAACCTTATTTTCCAAAAAGAAATCTTTACGGTATAGCTCAGATATTTCTTGCAAAGAATTAAGGGATAATGATTGATATTTAGAATTAGATTTCGCTATATTCTCATCCATGGAGAAAAAAGTACTTGTTGGGATAAGCAATTGAGAAAAAAAAATAAGTAATATGCAAATAATTTCTTGTCTCATGATATATAATTCTCCCACTACTATTATATTATGTTCAGATTACCAATATGCTCTGGGTGTCCACTACCACAAAAGACAGTGCAGTAAAATATAAATTCTCCCTTTTGATTTGCTAAAAATTCAATAATAGTGGGTTCTCCTTGAATAATTTGGACATTTAATATATTAAATTCTTCAAGTTGAAAACCATGGGTTATATCGAGAGTAGTAATTTCAAGGCGAATAGTGTCTCCAACATGAACTTCAATGAAATTAGGAGTGTACATAAATTGTTGGGCTGTCATTTTAATTGTAACTAAATGAGGATCATATTTTTCAGAAAAAAGAGAATTCGCCAAAAATAAAGATAAAATAATCAACAAAATTATAGTTGAAACACCAAATATTTTCAAAATTGATGATATTGAGTTTTTAGTATTATTTTGCATAGCTATGTCTCCTTTGTTAGAAATTATGTAAAATCACAGAAAAAAAGAAAATGAGGAGTCCAAAAATAATCCATTTGTAATATATTGTTATTGTTTTAGGGTTGTGATCGATAATTAGTGAAATTTTGGGTAATATGAAAATAATAGCAGCAACTGAATTTGCAAATAAAAATAAAGTTAATCGTCCAATATCGGCATTATTATATCGTCCCCCAATTATATATCCTACTAATACACCACCAACTATAGGTAATGCAGAAATCATTGATAAATTAATAAGTTGTCTATAATTTGGTTTTGTTTTGCCTAGAAATAGTGTAGCACCAATAAAACCCTCGATAATCTTATGCATGATAAAGCTGATTAGTGGTAAAAGACTGAAAGCAGCTGCTAAACCTAATGCAAAATTGAATCCCATTATAATACCTTCAGAAAAACTATGAATTCCTATTCCAATAGCCCATAAATATACTGCTTTGAGTTTACCGTAATTTTCAACTTTAATGAAAAATGTTATCGAAAACAGAAATACAATCACAATTCCAATATGCTGTAATAAATTGCTTCTACTTAAACTAAAAAATCCAGATAAATTAAGATAGTCATATAAAAGAAAAATTGAGAAACCAAAGGAAAGTCCATATGCTCTCACAAAGTTAAATTCGATCATTTTTTTATTTTCTTCCATAATTTTAACTGAAAAATATCCTAATAGGATAGGAAAAAAACTAGATAAAATAGCTAAAATAATTATAATGGAGATTGTTGTCGCATTAACATCGACTTGTTCGCTCGCATCATTCGTGTCTGCAGCTACAAGATGTATGTTAGTTATTAAAAATATTGAAATTAATAAAAGGATTAATTTCAAATGTCTCATAATCCCCTATTCATTTTATCATATAAAATAATTTTGTGTAATGATAATT
>CAZRLL010000301.1:0-3695 GCA_964600735.1 uncultured archaeon | reverse complement strand
TTTAGAGCGACATTTTCTGATTCTAAATCTGAAATCCTTGTATCCTGTTCAGATAGCTTTGTATTCAACTCTGTAAATTCTGTTCTGAAATTTTCAAGTTCAGATGAAAGTTCTTCAATGAATTTCAAGATTGCATCTGGATTTTCTCTAATCATTTTTCGATCAAAGAGAAAATTAGAACTCATCGACTAATTAGAGATCGAATCAGATTTAAACCTTTTTAGAGATTATATCTCAAGAACAAAAGAGGGGGAGAATTGACCTCTTTGAGCTCTATTATTGGGGAATTCCTGCGCAGGACGCGCCAATAAACGCTATATTCAGCAATCTAGAAAGATGAAACGAAGTAGGGGTGAAAGACACACTGAATATTTATATTTTCAAAATATCTCAAAATTTTAGTAAACAGGAATAGAAACTAGGTTTCTTAATTCAAATTGTATAAAGTTAGGTAATTGTTCGAGCGTAAAATAAATGTTCATTTACAAATGATTTAATTCAATATATCGATAAAATTTTTATTTATATTCATAATTGTTATAATTATAGTAAATATTTTCCCAAAATTGATTTACATTATGCTCACATCCTGAATCCCATTTTTCGGTGCATTTAGTAAAATTTATGAATTTATAACTTTTCAATCTCTTAATATTATCAATTTTATATTTATACGAATTTATTAATTGAGATTATAAAAATTTAATTAGTTGTGCAATCCTCACAATTGTGTCAATCCTTGACATCTCAATTTCGAAGGAACCCTCAATAAAATTTCTGTCAATATTTCAATACTGGTTCGCTTTTTTCTTATTTATTTACGCATCCACCAAACCAATAATTTCTATCGTTTCAATATATACTCCAGCAACCGAACTGTATCTAATTTGGGAGTTAAATGATTATTCCTATTCTTTCAATGATTTATCACCCTTTGCACCTAGATATGTTCTTATTATTGTTCTTTTATTATTAAGTGCGTTAAGAGTGGAAAAATTTGATATTACATCGAAATTAATAACAATTATAACTTTAGTTCTGATTTATGATTTTTATAAATATTTAAATTCTTATCACGAAAGTATCTCAATCACGAGTAACCCAGCAGAAGTTTCGCTGGAATATTTATCAGAAATCACTCATATAATAGAGCAAATATCCGTAATTTCCATGGAGCAAAATCTCCAAACATTACATATTGAAGCTCTTCTCCTCCAATCGAAGATCGCATTTTTCAGTAGAGATGTAAATTTATCCAATAAATTAATAGAAGAAGCTCGATCTATTGCTTTGGAACACAAGTTGGAACATCTTCATACCATGGTTGAAAATGAAGAGAAATTCATAAGTGCTGAAATTGAAATTGCATCAGAGATTATTGATAAGGGAACACATTTTCGCGATCGACTTGAGAAAATTAAAATTATTGATTATATTAATGAGATGAAGAAGTTAAATATTGCATAAGCCGTTGCAAGAGATTTATGCAAAGCTAGGCAATCCTAGACATTACTACTCAATTTCTGCTTCATTGTGGCAGCACCTCAGTTCCTCCATCTCTACTAGATGGATGAAATCCTTGTCTTACGCCATCTCCACAGACGTTTTATGTCTCTGTCCAACTAACAGCGACTAGTATTCCCCTCAACGAAACTTGGTTTTCATCTCCGAATTGGAGAATACATATTTTCTCGTATAGTGATTTTGACAAGATTGGTCAATCATTTGGAGAAACCTGGGGAAACTGGAGCATAAATGCCAAGGTATCAATGGATAAAATGTTGGAGGATATCCTACACCATAGAGCCCAGCTATTTCTCTATCTAAGACTGCTTGGAATTCCTCCACCATTTATCTATGATTATAGCCCTATTGAATAAATATTTGTATTAAAATTGAATAGTAAAATATTCAACATTACTCGAAATTAAAAATAAATTTGCCATCCTTGATTAGTTCGTTTAATCTTCTCCTCTTGGATTAATAGATTAAATCTATCTATTTGAGTTTTCCCCATACCATTATCCATAATTATGACCCCATCAGCTAAAGCTTCCCAAACGATCATTTGCCGATTAGTTATTGCCATTTCAAATTCAGTTTTTGTTAATACAAATGGTTGAACTAATCCAATTGATAATTTAAATGCATTTGTATTTCTTTCAAACCAATCTTCTCCCATATCGTCTGAAATAATTAATACATCAAAATCACTTCGATAATTACTTTTACCTTTTACCGTTGAACCAAACAGTATTACACACTCAATTTCATATCTCCCAAATAACTTGGTTAAAAAATGCTCTAATTTGTGCTTATTTGGTACTTCTGGCAAGTTCATGTTTAACATATAAAAGCATCTCCTCTGCTTGTTTTATTGCATCTTCAGCCTGAGTTTTCGTAAATTTATCTGCTGGTGCACCAGCCGAAAAAGCATCAGGATATCGGGTTGGAATGTAATACAGGTTCAATCGTGCACAAATATCAATTAATTTTTCCGGGATTTCTGTATGTGTTGTAACTGTACTTAATAAATCTGTTAAATCATGTCCCCATGAAGGATTATTATATTTTTCCAATAGTGATTTGAGTCCTTTCTCAACACACTGATGTGCAATAAAACATGTATATGGGTAATTTTCATTTTTTAATAAAACCTTCGCAGTAGATAGATCAAATTCTGCCTGTCTGTACCAGTCTTTTGATCGCTCCACAATAATTCCTCAGCTTTATTAATTATCGATCTTATAAGAACTTAACTATTTTATTTTTATTTCTAAGGTTGAGTTTTTCAGATTTTGTTTGTAATTTTCAATTGCCATCAGTTAAAAGTATACTTTTCCAGCCTTGACAGAAAAAAACTTCTTATGGATGTAATCCTCTGCAATTGGGAATATTTTTAACATCCAAAGAAAATATTAGTTTAAGGTGTAAAATATTTCCACTGATAAAATCATGGAATCACTAAAAAATTCAGCTCAAAAGCTAGCTAGTGAGATTGCTACGAAAACAGTGGAAAAAAGATCTTTGGAAACAGAATTAAACGAGTATATTGATCAATTACTAATAAAAGAAGCCAAAATCGAGGTACTTCAGGAAAAAAAAGATGAACTCCATTCAATTTTATCCTCGAAAAAAAAGGAAAAATCTAGCTTATTTGATAAAAGAGAAGAATTAATAGAGAAGAAGAGACTAATACAACAAGAATTATATGATGGATTGGCACCAAAAGAGAGTAAGGATACACTCACAGAAAAAATAGCTAAATTATCTGAGAATATTGGTGAAGTCATTGATCAATCCAAGAAAATATCTGAAGAAATGCAAAAGTTATATGAGGAGACTCAAATTGAACAGAAAAAGGTATATGATAATATTCAAGAATTGAACCTGATGAAAAGAGCATCAGATGATCTGATAATGTCTTACAAGAAGAAAATTGCTGACGCAGATATTGAACTCTCTAACCTAAGAAGAAAGGTGAGTGAAATACAGAATAAGTTAGAAAAATATAGTTAGAGAGAATATTTTTACCTAGATTTTAACTATTGGAATTTTAAGTAGTTTTTGCACTATGATTGCATACATAATTTTTGAATTGATTACTTGGATCTCCAATTAAAATTGTAGTAATTAACTCAGCAGTAGTTCCTTTTTCGTTAATCACCTCCTTGAATAATTAAGCATCCCTCAAA
>CAZRLL010000300.1:0-3706 GCA_964600735.1 uncultured archaeon | reverse complement strand
AGGAGACCGAAGGGAGCCGATCCCCTGAGCCGGGTGACTACTTGAGCCCAGAGTCTTGTCCGTGCAAGTTCGGGTGCACGGTAGTGCCTATTCGTCCCAAGAAGGACAAGTCTCTAAAGGGCGAGACTGGCACCCGGTTCAAATAATCCAATGAAACCATTGTCATAAAACGCGACGAAACATCGCATACTTCGATTTAATATCGAACGCCAAGAGTACAAACTACAAATTAATCTCAAGTCAATAAATGTAATGACTTGGTCATTGTTAAAGTAAAAATTTCTTAATCATCAAGTTTCATTTTTAAATAATCTAAGTGAATAATAATATCTATTAAGCTTAGATACATCCTTTAGTGGTTGGATAAAAGTGATTAATTTACAAATAAAAATTAATTATGTTATCTGTCTTAAAACTCGATTTTTTATTATTAATCCAGTTAATAAAGAATAGCTCAAACCTAACACTAAACCTATGATTCCCCATGGTATAGTTGCTGGGAAATCTTTTTCTCGGTCATCTAATAAATCTAACCTTAAATCATAAAATACACTCATGATTCCCAATAATAGCATACCTAATAAAATACCTAAAACATTGGAATAAATCCAAATTTGTGCATTCTCATAATGTTTGGACAATAATTTGTATTGAAATAGAATGGTGATGAAGAAAATAATTGGGAAGGAGAAAATATGTGCTTCACCCAATCCTAATTGATTATCGAATATTAAGATAAATAAAAATCCAATAGTCAAACCGATGAAGAAACCAAAAAATGATCTCTTAATATAATCCAAGGCCCATTCAAAATCGGTCCTCAATAATCTATTTTGAATAAGAAACACTAGACTCACAAATACGGCGACAGCAATAGAATCACCAATTATCGGGAAAGTAAACCCGACTATTAGTCCAATGACAAAGCCAATTGACCAAACTATGGAATTATAAATTACCCATTTTATTAAAAAATCATTATTAGACATGTTTATTATTGTATCATCTCTATCTACCCTACTTTAGTTTCTCTAGTAATCATAATTCTAAATTAATTGAAAAGATAGCAATCTAGGTATTTTCATATAAATCTGACAATATAGCCAATTTTGATTCGGAATGAGGTTATATCCTTTGACACCAAAAATACTCCGTCTTTTAACTTTAGCATCAAATCAATATAACCGATCTTTTTATTTTGAAAACCAATCTACCGATAGGTGACTATATAATCAAATTGAAATTAAAATCTGCATTTCTGAATACTCTCGATCGATCGATTTTTGTGTACATTATAAATAAAGGAATTTAAAATATTTAGAATTTTGGAAATGAAACCCAAGATACTAATTTAATTGAATATTTTTTGAGTTGAAATTTTATGGAACCGGAAGATGAACAATATATTAAATTCAAAGAGATGGACAATGCGATGCTCTTTGTTGATGGCAACTATATGATCAATATTAGCCGAAATTTGAACATTAAAATTGACATGGAAAAATTATTTGATCACTTAACCAAAGGAATGTTCAGGTATCGAACACACTGGTATAGTGCTCTAGAATCATCATTAGATCGAACCAATAATGCCTACAGATTTCTTGATAGATTAAGATATATCCCCCGAACCAAAGTATATGCAGGAAGATTATCTAAAAGACCAATTGGTCACTATGAAACTGCTTTGAAAACTGACGCGGGTGTCGCTCTAAGTGTAACCATGGTTGAACAAGCGTTTTCTAAATCAGCAAATTACTTCCTACTGATAGCTGGAGAACCAGAATACATACCTGCGGTTAGAGCGGTGCAAAAATACGGTGGGATTGTTAAATTAGTCTATCCTGGACATTTTGGAGATTTACGACCTCATCCAGAATTGGTTAAAATTGTAGATGAACGGTTCATCATGGATGCAGATTTCCTGCACAAGTTCGAATATATACAACAATATGAGTATGACACCGAAGAATATGAACTGGAATACATTGAATCTGATAATGAGGAGGGATTTGTTGAAGAAGAAATCGATGATGTTGAAGAAGGTACAGATATAGGTGAGGGGAAAGAATTAGATGAAGAGGATGAAGAGGAAGAGGAAATTATAAGCACTACAGAATAATTATACTAGAATTATTCAGGGGGTCAATAGATCCGGTGTTCTGGGAAACATTACTGCTTCTCTTACATGTGCTACACCAGTTATCCAACGGGTAAGTCTTTCAAATCCGAGTCCAAAGCCTGCGTGAGGTACTGCACCATATCTGAACATATTGATATACCATTCGAAAGATTGAGGATCATAACCTTTGTTCTCTATCCTTTCGATCAATTTATCAGGTGAGGTAACTCGTACACCTCCCGAAGACAATTCACCCATTCCTTCAGGAGCTACCAGATCAAGGGATAAGGTGATGGTTTCTTCCACTGGAGATGAATCGTAATACATCCCTCTCAATTCGGTAGGGAAATGTGTTATGAAAAACGGATCCTCAAAATGCCTTGATAGGGCAGTTTCAGCTGGTGTAGATAAATCACCCTCGGGTTCGATAAAATCTGATGCCTCTTTTACCAACCTTGTCGCCAATTCCTTTGCTTCTGCGAATTTTAAGCGTTTAAAGGGAACAGACGGAACTTTTAACTCTCGGTCAAGAATTTTTAATTCGTCTTGACAGTTTTTAACAATATCTTTCACAATATGATGAACCAGATTTTCTTGAACCTCCATTATTGTCTGGTCTGTACCAAAGGCAATCTCGGTCTCTATCTGGTGAAATTCAGTTAAATGTTTAGGAGTATGTGATTTCTCTGCACGGAAACTCGGTATTATACCAAACACCTTTTCATGGCTGGCAATAGCCGCTTGTTTATAAAATTGACAACTTTGTGCAAGGACCGCTGGTTTATCAAAATAAGTAGTCTGAAAATTTTCTGCACCACCCTCTGTAGCAGCACCTAGTATCAAGGGTGTCCATATCTCATAAAAGTCATTTATGGTATAGAATTCCCGAGCGGCTTTGGCGATATGATGTTTGATTTTGAAAATAGCAATTGATTCTGGTCGTCTGATTGACAGCTGTCGAAATTCGAATATGGTATCAATTAGGGTATCTGTCTTTTTGCTAGTTAAATCAATAGGTAGTGTGTTTGCGAGGGATAGAATGTTTATTTCTTTTGGTTTTAATTCAGCACCGGTTAATGAACGTTCATCTGCGTGTATTGTCCCCTTTACTGTTATTACACTCTCTATGGTTATTTTTTTGCTGATATTCCACAACTCTTCCGGATCCTGATCCCTTTTAATTACAATCTGAGCAATGCCTTGTGAATCCCTAATTTTAATAAATATTATTTTGCCTGTATCCCGATGAACAGTAACCCATCCACCCACCAAAGCCATCTGGCCATTATTGTCAGCATTGATATCAGTTGTATAATGTGTTTTAATTCTCGAATCAAAACCAAGTTTACTTGCCATGTCCAATTCACAATTTGTATGAGTCATTAAAAATCAATTTTTAGTCACAATTGGTGTAAAGAAATAAACTAAAGACTATGAATAAAAGGCAAATAGAAATAAAAGATGAAAGAACAATTTTTGTGAAAACACATGATCTGAAATTTACCTTGTGATTGTTCTACAAGTGAAAGCTTTATCAGAAGAACTAATCAATGAATCTTCCATTATGCATTTCTCAACTTCAAC
>CAZRLL010000299.1:0-3712 GCA_964600735.1 uncultured archaeon | reverse complement strand
GGTGGAATAAAATGTACAAAATAGTACATGATTATAAAGCTTTGAATGAACGGTTTCAGGTATGTTGAATAAAAGAAGAGTAATAGCAATCGGAGACAGTGATTTATCTGCAACCTCCATGGCCATTTTTGGCAATCCTACAGAAGTTGTTGTGACCGACATTGACAAACGACTAACAGATATTTTATATGAAGCAAATATTGAGTATGACCTTCCAGTTAGATTTGTGTATCATGATATGAGATTGAAAATTATTGAAATTTTAAAAAAACAATATTCATTAGTAATAACAGAACCTCCCAGAAGCAGAGCAGGAATTGAGATTTTTTTATCAAGAGCGATTTCATGTTTACAGGAAGGGACTGAGGACGCATTGTTCGTTACTATCCCTTCAAAAGGTGAAATTCAGCAATTTTTCTTTGAATATTTACGATCAAATAAAATTGAAATTTTCAAAGAATATAAAGAAATCATTGAATATGATGATATTGAGGACAATGCAAATTTCTATCAGCTTAAAGTTCATCCGAATTTTTCTCCATCGTATGAAGATCATTGGATAAGGGCTTTTTATCAAAGAGAAGAAGCGCAAAGTAAGAAAATATACCGATGTATCTGTAAAAAATTAATCTCGGTCGGGAAGGATGAAAAATATGAGAGACTGAAGGATTTACAGAAATTTGGTTGCGATTGTGGTCACAAAAAGGTATTTGTCTTTAATACAGATGTACCATTTCAATAGATGGTTCAATTTTGTTGTCGTAAATTAATGTAAC
This sequence comes from uncultured archaeon, assembly GCA_964600735.1. Lineage (GTDB taxonomy): Archaea > Asgardarchaeota > Heimdallarchaeia > Heimdallarchaeales > Kariarchaeaceae > LC-2. The sequence goes on along the minus strand of CAZRLL010000299.1, from coordinate 2,936 downwards.
AGCCAAAACAATCTTTTTTACCTCTAAAATGGAAAGCTTATGAGTCAGACGTTGAGTGGTATTGATATTAGAGTTCTTACACTAGAAATAAGTCGTGATATCGTTGGATCTTGGGTAGTAAATATTTACCATATTCCAAATAACATTTTTATTTTCAAATTAAGAAAACCTGGATACGGATTGCAATTTTTACTTATCGAACCTGGTCGGAGAATACACTTAACTCAATTTAATAGAATTATGCCAAAAACACCTAGTAATTTTTGCATGACGTTACGATCTCATATTAGGGATAGACGTATTAATTCAGTTCAGCAACAGGAACTTGATAGGTTGGTCAAAATAAATATCGGACCTGAACCTGGGAATATACTGATCGCAGAATTATTTGGTGAAGGAAATATAATCCTAATATCACCTATCAACAAGATAATTACGGCTCTTAAATATAGAAGAATGAAGGACCGGGATATTCATCCTGGAAAAGAATTCATCAATTTACCCTCACAAGAGAGAGATATAATTAGACATTCTATTTCGGATTTAAACATATATTTAAAAAATAATAATAAACTAGTTTCTGCAATAAATCGATGGTTAGGTCTAGGACCTTATTACGCAAAATATATTATTAAAAAAGCCAAAATAAATAAGAAAAAATCCATTGAACTTGACAACACAGAAATTCAAAACATAATAATTGAGACTGAAAAGTTACGGAACAGATTGACTGAAGATGATTATTCACCAGTAATCTATCTTGAGAAGGAGGAAGGTCATAAAATTGAAAAATCATTAGAAAACACTGACATTGATTATGAAGAACAGTGGAGTAATGATTCTCTTCCTTTTCTCCCAGAGAACGTTGTAAAAATTTTACCTTGGAAACAACTTGCTGAACAAAATGAATTAGACATAATCGAAGTACCGGATCTTGGTTATGCAATTGATATATTTTACTCATCTCAAGAACATGTTGAAAATTTTGATGAGATTTCAGAAGAATTAGAAAGTGAATCAGATAGATTATCTCGATTAGTTACAAAACAGATGGAACACCAAACTAATTTACTAAACGATGCTGAGAGTTATCGACAAAGTGCTGACGCATTGTATTCTAATTTTCAAGAATGTACAGAGTTGATTAACACCGTATATGAGACAAGAAGAAAGAACATGGAATGGGAAGAAATTATTGATCGCTTGAAAATTGGGCAAGAAAAAGGGATAAGGTCCGCAAAAATATTCGATGAAATTCTGATTAAAGAGGCTAAATTAAAATTAAAACTACCACATGAAAATCAAATTGTTACTACTTTTGTTGATTTTAGAAATAGTTTACCCGAGAATGCAAATCGTTTGTATGAACTAGCTAAAAAAGCAGAAAAAAAAGCTAAAGGTGCAGAGATTGCCATAATAAAAACCAAAGAAAAAATCGAAGAAGCAATGAATAAATCAACCGTTGTTAAACAACGTGAGAAAAATAAGAGCTTAGTATTGAAAAGAAGGAAATCCTGGTATGAGAAATGGCATTGGACCATGAGTCCAAATAAAACTCTAATTTTATTGGGGTTTGATGCCAATTCGAATGAAAAGATCGTTAAAAGGTATCTAGATGCAGATGACTTATTTGTGCATGCAGATGTTCAAGGTGCCGCTGCAACCGTGATTAAAACAGGAGGTACAAGTGTATCAGATAATACTTTGAAAATTGCAGCTTGTATGGCTGTATCGTATTCTTCTGCATGGAAAGCACAAAGACCAATGGCAGATGCTTTTGTTGTAGAAAGTGATCAAGTATCAATTACTCCTCCCTCAGGTGAGTATCTACCCAAGGGAAGTTTCATGATATATGGTGAAAAAAAATATATCAGAAATAATCCACTCGAAATTTTCATTGGAATAGTGATAGAACATAATTGGGCAAGAATAATTTCAGGTCCAGATGGTACAATAACAGATATTTCCGTATGGGCAAAATTAATTCCCGGAGATATTCCAAGAGGCAAAATTGCTAAAGATATTAAACAGAGATTTATAAGATCTGTTGACGAAATCAATGTCCAAAAAATTAAAGCACTTGATATCGAAGAATTCTCATGGCATATTCCTGGAAATTCAAAAATTGTGGAATGGCAGTCTGTGGAGTAAGAGTTATCTGAATCATCAATTATTTTATGTTGCTAGCCTATGGTAGTTTTAACTTAACAAAATTTCATAGTTTTTTAAGAAAAAATAACTCAAGAATTAGTCAGTGCTTCTCTAAATTGTTCACGCAATTCTTCTCTGAATTCAGCAGTAATACTAATGTCAGTTTCAGATTTATTAACTACCTCAATTTTTGATTTGGGGCTATGTTTTATCTGCTCTTTAATAATATAATTTTCCAATTCTTCCTTATCATCTGATCGATAATCACAATCCATGCATCCTAAAATTTGAGAATTTGTCGCTTCTTTTTCATTTTCCTTATTTTTGAGTGGTACTAAAATTGCATCGCAATTTGGACAAAACATTGTATTTAATCACCTCTAGGTTAATAATTCTTGTCTCTCGCTATATATTATGGCCTACATCCTTAAAAACCTTACGACATAACTAATTGCTGATAAGTTCTACTAGAATTTCGTAACTTTTACAAAGGATAGGCTCTAATTACATTTTGTTTGTTCTAAATTAACAAATATAAATATTACTTTAGGGTTTGAATTGTTGCGAAGTTCCTAATAAAAGATAGGGCAAAAAGTTGAAAATTATCCAGTTTCAATGATTTTAACGACATATTTTTTTTCGATCCTCCGAATTTTGCCGAATGGAAGTCCTATTCATTTCCATAGATTATGGTTATTAGTAAATACATCTTCATAATTTATAAAGTTACTAATAAATTAAATCATAGAGATCTAAATCATTCCTCGACTCGATAACCATGAGTA
>CAZRLL010000298.1:0-3721 GCA_964600735.1 uncultured archaeon | reverse complement strand
AAGGCCAAGAGCACAAGGACAGGCAATTACTAAAACAGAGACCGCGAGTAGAAGTGAAAATAAAAAGGGACCGGTCCCTGCGGGTAACCACGATTCGGGAACAACACCAGAACTTGTTAATATAAACCATATAATAAAATCAACTAATGCAATTAACACAACGATTGGCACAAAAACAGCAGATATTTTGTCTGCCATAACTTGTATCGGAGCTTTGGAAGTTTGTGCTTCTTCAACTAGCTTAATTATTTGAGAAAGGGCCGTTTCACTTCCTATTTTTGTAGCTTTGACATGTAATGCTCCCTGTTGATTGACCGTTGCACCTATTACTTCCTCTCCAATTTTCTTATTAACCGGTAGAGATTCTCCAGTAATCATTGACTCATCAATTGAAGATGTCCCATAAACAACTGTCCCATCAGTCGGCACCTTTTCTCCCGGATAGACTTTTAGAACATCTCCGTGCTGAATTAGATCAATAGGAATTTCTTTTTCTCCAATGATTTTTCCATTATCATCATATTCAATTAATAAAGCGGATTTTGCTTGGAGTGTTACTAATTTTTTAATTGCTTCGGAGGTTTGCCCTTTAGCTCTAGCTTCGAGGAATTTACCCAATATAATAAATGTGATTAGTAAAGCTGATGTTTCAAAAAATACTGCTCCCTCAAATTCTGGAACAGCCATCGTATAAATGATAGAGAATAAACTGTAAAAATAAGCAGCTGAAGTACCCAATGCAACTAACACTTCCATTGTCGTTGTGCCATGTTTTAATGCCTTGTATGATTTTTGATAAAAAGTCGCTCCAATCCAGAATTGTACTGGAGTTGCAAAAGCAAATTGGAGGAACGAACCTAATTCTAATCCTGATAAAAGTTCATATTCAAGAAATTTGTTTACTGCCTTAATTTCAATAAACTCGAAAATCATTGCGATTAAAAAAACAGGCAATGTTAATAATGAACTATATATGAGCTTCTTCTTCCATTCCTTAATTTCTTCTTTCCTACCTAATCTATCGACATTAATTTTGTCTTCGGCAATTTTTGCAAAATAACCCACATTTTCAACGGCTTTTACTAAATCTCGTGGGCCAATTTTTGAAGTATCATATTCAATATGGGCTTTTTCAGTGCTTAAATTGACTGTTACAGTATTTACACCATCTTGTGCGCCTAGGTGTTTTTCAATCGTATTCACACACGAGGCGCAAGTCATTCCGTCTATATCCAAATCAATAATACCAGGGATATGTTGAACAATAGGTTCCACAGGATAACCAATATCATCGTGCCACTGGATAATTTGTTCAGTATTGACTATTGAAGAATCGAACTCAACTTCACCTTTTTCCGCCAGTAAATTTACACTGACGCTTTGAACACCCTCTTTTGAGCCGATAAAATTTTCAATAGTTGAACTGCACGAGGCGCAAGTCATTCCGGATATGTTGAAGCTTTTTTTCTGTAATAATTTTTCATTTTCTATTAATTCTTGGTTTTTGGTCACTACAGCACTCCCTATAATGTGTCTATAATTGATATGTCATTTTCTGACATATAAAGGATTGTATTGTTTTTTGGTCATGTGGTCAATTTGATGCGTTATTGCAATAAATCCTTAATGTATTCCAATTTCAGATCCATCTTCGAATGTATTCTATTAAATTGTAATGACCTATAGTTGCTATCCTATTGCTTTGAAGAGATTACACTCCTCAACTTTGACACCATCAAAAAGAGCCTAGGCCACATATTTGAGAAGAATAAAGAGTTATTAAGGATAATCAGCGGAATTCCAACATTTATTCATTAGATAATTCTTTAATTCGCTTAAGTACTAATTGTTGTATATTCGGATCACCACTAATTTTTAGCATCCTTAGGTATTTCATACTCTTGATATTTTCAATTGCCATCTTTCTTATCCCACGATATTCACTATTATTAATCAAGCTATAAAGGCGATCATCATCAAGCAGGGGTTATCCATATGAGTTATACATTGGTTGGTTCATAACTTCATTAATTAATTCCTCTCTATCAAAATGATCGAAAAATTCATTGAATATACGATAGTATATCAGATCTTCTAGGTTTGATTTGCATAGAGTAAGGGCACGTTTGAGCAGATCTGGATTCTGGCAATCTCGCAATGCAATGAGCTCAAAACTAATTTCTCGATCTCGCTCATGAAACATGATATCTGAAGAGAATAATATATTCTCATATATTTCATCATTTCCAATGCGTTCAAGAGCTGCTGCTTTACAATAGGGATTAACTGCAGTATCAAATACATTTTTCAAATATTCCTCATCTTCAATTCTTGATAGTGCCATAATCAACTCCATCATGGATATATTTTTGTATTTTTCGTAAATCTGTTTTAATACTTGTTGGTCATTAATTTTTGCTGTAATGACAGCTCTGAGTTCATAACTATGTGTTTCTACTGATAGATCAAATGATTTCACAGCTTCTATCAAAATTTCCTGATCATCACAATAAAGCATTGCACGTTGTTTCAGCTCATCCAAGAAATATTTTGAACTTTCAGCATATACAAGCTTTCCCTGGGCATATTCCTTAATGATATCCTGCTTTCCCAGAGCTTCAGCAATAACACATCGGTAATAATCATAGCCCTCTCTTTCAATCAGGTAATCATGGTCAACTAGTCCAATATACTCATCCTTCTCCTCATCATACTCAAAATCATTGTAAGAAAGCTGTTTATCAATGCGTACCCACATTTGTCCCAATTGCTCCCTAGTAGCTCTATCCACTCTAAAATTACAACACAATCCCTCACAATCTCGGCGTTGGGTTATCCACGGTCTGTATTCAAGGACATCTTTGATATTCTCATAGCCAAAAGAGATACTCCGGATACGATTGGATGCAGTAAGTAAATTATCCAAATCTAAAGAATATTGGCAAATAGAATCGTCACAAGCATAACAACCTGAATCCAAGCAGGAGCGACAATTGATGATAACACCTTTGGGCCAATGTCTTGCATATCTCCTTAATTGATCAGAATAAAAACGTAGATCGTAATCATTGTGAAATCTTGAAGTAAGAATTTTCAACATTTCATCCGTCAAATAAGTAAAACATGTTGAATTGTACAAATCATAGGTACATTTACTATAATCTTTCTCTCCGTAGAAATTTTCCCTATCATCTGTAATGGTAGTCACTTTAGCATATTTTGGACGAGGGAATGCTTGTTAAAACTCACTGAGATCAACCCATCTGCCTATGTTTCTGACTTCTAACCGATTTTTGTGTGTATTGATCTTGTAACGATCATCGGCTCCTTGAACATGGGGGAGACTGACTCCCCTATAATATTCTTGAAAATTGGTCTGTTTATCTGGATCAAACGGTGGAAATCCAAAATCTACAAATGGTTCGGGACTGACACATCTGAGCAAGACTATACCCTGATATTCCCCATGCAATAAGACAACTTCCTGATACGAATTGACTGGTTTGGTTATTATTAAATGTGCTGCTTTGAATACAAAATCATCCAGTGAGGGTAGTTTGTCTACCAAGATTTGAATATCAGAAACATCAGACCTTAGGTCAACTTTTATGTGCATATCCAGGTATTTCATAATTTCCCTTTGTCAATAGTACCTAGCTGTAACAAAAAACAATGACACATAACATCTATTTAAACAAATAGGAGTCTAATATAAAAGTAA
>CAZRLL010000297.1:3344-3741 GCA_964600735.1 uncultured archaeon | reverse complement strand
TACGACAACGATCACCTCGACAGACGTTGACATAGGGACCGTGACGACTGGCGTGACAAACGCCATCACTGCCCTGACCGTGGACGGCGTGAGCGTCATCGACAACCGCGTGAACTACGCCCCCGAGGGATCGAACAGCGAGACGGCGACTGATCTCGCTGCTGAAATTAACAGCACCACGTCGAGCCCGAACTATACCGCTGCGGCTGTCGCAGGCGTCGTGACTATCACCGCAATTGCAGGCACGGGCGCCGGACCTAACGGCTTCGTGGTCGCGCGCACGGTCGTGGGCGATTTCACGGCAGGCACCACGAACATGCAGGGCGGCGTGACGGCAGCAGGTACCGCCAAGGAGAAATGGGACGCGACGATCACTGGCACTTTCGAGGCGCCTGAC
>CAZRLL010000297.1:0-3334 GCA_964600735.1 uncultured archaeon | reverse complement strand
CGCTCAACGGCGAGGACTTCATAGTAACCGGCGCGGGCAGCGCGACGGGTATCACGGCGATCACGTTCAAGAAGAAGATGTACGTGACCGCATCAAGTCTGCTTTACTTTTCAGGCATCAACAATCCGACTGTATGGGCGCAAGTTCCGAACACTGAGGTTGCTTCCCAGATCGGCGCCGGGTTTGTCAACTTCGCGAACCAGGATAGCGGTTCGGAAGCCTTGACGGCGACCGGCATCTACCAAGGCAACCTGGGCGTATTCGCTAGTGAGGTGACGCAGATTGAGTTCGTGGATGTAGACGAGGAAGCTAACACGCTTCTGCATACCGTGAGCGGCACAGGCACGGAAGCGCATCGTACTGTTGTTCAGTTTGGAAATACTGATTTGTTTTACCTGGATCGACAACTCGGCGTCCGCTCCTTGCGGGCGCGAGATAGCTCCAATGCGCCGTCTGCCGATGACGTGGGGACGCCGATTGACGATCATATTCTGGATCATCTGGCGACGGTAACAGAACAGCAAGCCGTCGATGCTTGGGGGATGATTGCGGACGATGGCCGATATTGGCTCGCCATCAAAAACCGGATTTACGTATTTTCGTTTTTCAAGAATTCTAAGGTCTCTGCCTGGTCGTTCTACGAACCAGAGTTCACCATCACGGCGATGGCGAAGATAACCAAGAAGATTTACGTCCGCGACGACGCCGATACTATCTATCTATACGGCGGCGACAACGGCAACACGTATCCCGCCGCCCTAGAGACGCCACTTGAGATCGAGTTCCCGTTCATGGACGTGGACAAGGCCGCGCACGAGAAGATGCTGGAGGCATTCGACTTCGCCGCGGTAAACACCTTCGACTGCAACATTCTCGTAAACCCGAATGACGATACCGTGATGTCAGAGACGTTCGAGCTAAGCAACGTCACATATCCGAATAATCAGGTTGGCGGTCTCACGCTGCAGTCGTCTCACTTCGCGCCGAAGTTGGTCTGCGACAAAGCCGGGCTCGCGGAGCTGCACAGCATCGCGGTTCACTACCAGCTAGGCGTGGCGCCATGACTGTAGAGATGCGACCATTTTCCTATGACGATTGCAGGTATATCGTGTGCAATCTGCCCCCGGAGAGCGCCGCGGAGATCGCAGCGACACGGGGGACAGACCAAGTTGCGGACAAGATCGCGTCGGCTTGCGAGATGTACAAGCATTGTGCCATGATAGCCTATAAGGACGACGAGCCGGTGGCGATAATGGGCGCCATTCCCCAGCATCCTGGGGTCTATTCTGCGTATATGCTTGCCACTTCCCGGTTCCCCGAGGTAGTATGGACGGTGACAAAATGGGCTAGGAGGGTCTTCTTTCCGGCCCTGCGGGCGGCTGGCGCCCACCGTGTCGAAGCGCTCTCGATCGCGACGTACAAAAAGACGCATCGCTGGATCGAGGCTATCGGAGCCAAGCAAGAACAACTTGTCCCCCGGTTTGGGCGGAACCGGGAAGATTTCATTCGTTTCGTTTATCTATGGGAGGAAGATTAATGTGCTTCGGTGGCGGCGGGCCTGATCCAAGCCAGGTAGCTCGCGAAAGCGAGGCGCGGCGGTCCTTGCGCATCCGCGAGGGCACGGCTGGCATCAACGAGCAGTTTGAGCAATTCACGCCCGAGTTCTTCGGCGGGATCGAACAGGACGCGCTCGACTTCTTTAACCCGCAGGTAGACGAGCAGTTCTTTGACACTCGGGAGCGGCTAGTCAAGAACCTTGCGCGCTCTGGGAACTTGAGCGGCAGCGTGGGCGCTCGCAGGACCGGCGAGTTGACCGAGGCACGATCGAAGGAGCGCGCAACTGTCGCGGACAAGGCACGGTCGTTCGGACTGAATGCGAAAGCGGATGTAGAGAGCAACCGCGCAGCGCTGATCCAGAACCTCGCCGCATCTGCCGATCCGTTTGCCGCCGCGCAAGCCGCCTCGGCCTCCGCGCAGTCGCTTACGGCGCCGCCGGAGTTCTCGCCCGTGGGCGACCTGTTCACCAAGTTTGAAAATCTTGCCACACCTCAAATCGTCGCGGCGCGACAGGGCTTTAACAACCCGGCGAGCCGTTTGTTCCCCGGCCTCAATGACACCTCAACGATTGTGAACTGATATGTGCGATCCCCTTACCGCCGCCGCACTTGCCCTAGCTGCTGGTGGCTTCGCCACCTCCCAAATCTCTCAAAACCAGGTTAGCCGGGAACGGAGCCGCGTTGCCGTTGCCGAGAGCGCCCGCCAGGAGGCTTTGCAGCGCCGAGCCATCGGCAAGGTAGACGCAGCTACGGAAGAGTTTACGCCCGATATACTGAACCAGGGTATAGAGGATGCCGCGCAGGCTCGTACGGAGCGGCTGCAGGGCAACGCAGCGGGCGCGGGCGATCAATCTCCGAACGATCTCCCGCTGACCGGCAGCGCGCCGCGGGTCGTCCGCGAGACCGCCGCTCGCGAGCTGAACAGGGGCCTAACCGAAGGGAAGTCCTTTGCGGCTCGGCTTGGCCGTCTCGGCTCGTTCGGCGAAGCCCAATTCCAGAAAAAGCTGGACCTGGGACGCTTGAGCGAGACGCTGGGACAGATCGGGACCGAGAGCCGCAATAGCGCTAATATTCTTCCGCTGGAGCTGCAGACCGCGAACCGCAAGGGCGATACGCTGGCTGGCATTTCCGACATCCTCGGCTCGCTCGGGTCTGTAGCTAACTTAGGCAGCGCTGTCGGGGCTGACCCGTTCAGCACACCCAAGTCCACGCCGCCATTCATACCGGGTCCGGTCATCACCTAATGGTTACTATCCCCAACACTTTTCGGGCGCAGACGCCTATCGGCCAGTCGATATCGAACCTCGGCACAGCCCTGTTCGGCAACAGGCTGTCTCCTGCCGAGCGCGCTAAGTTGGAGCTGGATAACCGTCTTACGCAAGCCAGGATCGGCTCTGCGGAAGCGAAAACTGCTGGCGCGCAGGCTGCGCTCGCCGGGCAGCGTGGTATTGGCGACATTCTAGGAGAGGCCCTATCGTTCCGCGACACATTGTCGGCTCCCGATGCGGCGCAGAGCTTCATAGGGCCTCTCCGACCTGAACGCACCGGGCAGTTTGCTGACGCGCAAACCGGCCTGGCCCGCGTGCCGGAGCGGCTTGCACAAGTGGGATCGTTTGGCGTCGAAGACCCGCAGGACTTGGCAAACCTCTTCAATTTCGTCCAGGCTTCAGGCCGGGGCACGACGGACGATGACCGTATCCGCGCCCTGGTAGGCCGCGGCAAGTTGCCGGATGAAAACACCGCTACCAGTCTTGCCAGACAGGACGAGATAGCCGCGC
>CAZRLL010000296.1:0-3831 GCA_964600735.1 uncultured archaeon | reverse complement strand
TTTGTGTCAGTATTGCATATTTCATTCATAATCGTAACCCCATCTGAAAAATTTACTGCAGGTAATGGAACCACTAGTGAACAAAAGAGTAATGTATTAATTAGAGAGACATTAGCACTAACATCAATTGCTGGCTTGTTATTATCTATTTTACTCATAATTATGTATGTGATTATCAATCGAAGATATCCTGAAGATCTACCGATTATTCAGGACAATTCAATTGATCGGTTATTTTTCTTTTCGCTAATGTTGTTGTTCATTTCTCCAATATTCATCATTGTAATGATATATGCATTTACAATTGTAATGAATTTAGTTTTTTATTGACCATCCTTTAGCTAGAAATTCTATGAAACGAGTAGATCCCCCATTTCCTAGGCTGTACAGTATCTCCAGAAATAGTAGAAATGTATCAAGCAGCACTATATTAGTTAATATTATTTAATATCCTTAGTTAAAATATTTCTTGTACTCCTTTCGATAATATAACCATTCTTTTAGGATTATAAAAAAGGTTATGATCATACAAATAGTTCCATTTATGCCAATCAGTATGGGATCTGGATTTATGATCCATAGAATTATGGAAATAATTAGTAAAAAGAATATAAAACTAAGTAAGAATGTAAATTTTGGAATTATTCTTCCCTGAATAATGAGAAACCGAACCAGAGACAGTTGATACTAATTATTGTTCATCATAAACGGGATACGTTTCAGTTGAGGGAACAATTTTCGGTTTTTGAACAAATTTTATCATGATCGTAATTATTACATTCAATAATAAGGATATTATTAAACTTACAATCGTGATGATCTCATCACCCCCAGATAGCATTACACCTAGAAAAAATAGGAGAATTGTAATGATGCTCACCAATCCAATGAGGTTTCTGGAATGTATATAAGTCTGCTGAGTAGTTAAATAGAGATAAGAAAAAAGAATGCCAAAAGATACTGCGAAAACTATCCATGCTGGATCTCCATTGGTGAGAGTGATTAATAATATTGAAATTAACCAAATGAGATAGTATACTCCATATCTAGATTTATAGGATCGCAACAACCGCCCAGGTCGATTGATTTCAGTAGTATTGCTTGTTCGACTCGTAAAATCTTCAAATTTGCTTGATTGGTTCAACACTTTTGATTTTGATAAATTCTCGTGATCGTTTGAGTTATTTTCACTTTCACCTAGAATTATTACTGCTTGAACTGCTTTGCGGCCTTGCTCAGTAAGAGAATAACGACCTTCTCCATTCACAAACACTAGATCTTTCATTTTATCAAGATGAAATGCAAGTTTTCCACCAGATTCAATTTGCAGTTCACGTGATAGCTCAGAGAATTGATATCCAGTATTTAGCCTCTTTGATAGCATTAAGAGGATTTGAACTCTTATTGGATGACTAATCGATTTAAATGATTGACTCACTTCATCATCCATAGTTCTCAATGTTACTACTGATCACATACTTATTAAGGATTTCAATGAATTATCGTTGGTCAACTTTTCTTGACTGACAGTCATGCTACTATGATTCCTAACTTAAGTGAATGTTACCCTGTTGATGAATATTGGCTGATCCCATTCAGTATGTAGATCCCCCTATTTCCTAGACCGTACAGTATCTCAAGAAATAATAGAAATCGAAATATGTTATCTACATCCTTTTACGAACAATTATCCAAAGTTAGGTCTGAAATAAACACTTGAGAAAGATCTTCTTTCATTCCATTAATTTCTTTTATTAGTGAAGTTGATGAAACGACCAGTAATCAAATCCCCAGATAATAAAAGGGAATGTAAATATCAAACCAATAGCAATCCATGTACATAAGTTACACTGATACTAACCTCTTCCTCATATTCAATTACAAATAAGACGATAGGAGTAATCATTATAGTATCTGCAAAAACAACTAGATCCACTGGAAAATATTTCGCCCTTCTTCAAATCGAGAAATCAATTCTAGAAATGGCTGATTCTGAGCCTCGTCTAAGAATGTATGCAAAAACATAAACAATTCTACATTTCTTAGAAATCAATCTCATAATCCACATTATAAATCAACTTTAAGTTGGAAATATTCAAATAAGACTGTTTATTTATTCAAGGTCACACGACATACTCAAGTAGTATATGTATGTTAATCGATTCTTTTTTTGGAGAATGAATATCATATAATGACTAACCGGAAACTGTCAAATTTTTCCTCATAGATCCATCAAATCATAATCATCCTTTATTTTATTCACTGCCATTCAACAAATCTTGAAATCAGTCTCCTTTGTAACAATCTGTTTCAGCAATTTCTGATTATCTATTGATTTTAACTCATGTGTAATTATGATATTCTAGTAAATTCAATATTTTTTTGGATATATATCACCAGACACCTCTTTACGTTTTGTTCTCCGTTTCTTTACTCTCTGATAAAATTTGTAAAACACTAGTATAACTAGTATTACAATTAATGCTGCAAAAATAGTAACAATTGTTTTGTTTTCCGTAATGGCAATAGAGATTTGAGCTCTAATCTTGCAGAAATTATTTTCATTTGGACTCGTTTTGGCAATTGGATAAGCAAACGGAGTTCGATCAGTTTCTAAATACCCATCGATTGGATAAGCAATATCTACAATGCAATCAGAGTTCTTATCCGGTTCTATCCAATCATTCCAATAATTATATGAAAATTCATTTTGTCGGTTATCCACAAATGCTTGCGAGCCATCATTGTATGTATCGATGATATCATTCCATGAAATGATATTATTATTTGAGCTTTCTATATAAATGGCGAATATTTTAGATCTCTCAATTATATTTGACCTTATATTAATATTATTCGAATCAATTAAATGTATACCATATCCCTCCACATCTTGAATTATATTATTTGTAATACTTCCTTTTGAAATTTCATAAAGGTACATACCTGTATTTGAATTACTTATTTTGTTATTAGATATTCTAACAGTTTCACAGTAAAACAATATTATTGGATCAAAAAATGAGTTCAAAAAATTCAGATTAGATATCTGTATAAATTTGCTATTGCCAATAATAATTTGACCAACGTTTTTTGGTACAGCATAATCCTCTATATCCAGTAGGAAAATAATTGGCTTGTCATTTACCGTGTTATTTAGAACCTCCTTCAGAGGATAATCATTGATATCTTTTATATTAATAAAGAACAATGCATTATTTGTGAAGACATTATTATTTATTATACTATTTCCTGAATTTTCAAGAGAAATCCCAGACAAGCTATTATTTGAAATTTGATTATATGTTATTGTTTGATTCCCTGAATTTACAAGGGAAATCCCAGACAAGCTATTATTTGCAATAATATTCCTAGATATGAGGTTATATTCAGAATGATCTAGAGAGATGCCATACGTACCATTGGTAATTGTATTGCCTGAAATTGTACTACGGTTTGAAAAAGAAAGAGAAATACCACCATACTTATTTTTTGTACCAATAATGTTATTACCCCAAATTGTGTTACTTCTTGAATTGTAAAGAGAAATACCTGGTGGATAAATACCACCATACTTATTTTTTGTACCATTAATGGTATTACCCGAAATTATATTACTGCTTGAATAAGCTAGAGAAATCCGTCCATTGATGCTATTACCTGAAATTATACTACTATTTGAATGACCAAGAGTAATATAAGAATTAATAGTATTGCCTGAAATAGTGTAATTGCCAGAATTGGAAAGCCTTATCTGTTCAACGCCATTGCCTGAAAATGTGATGTTGTCTGAATTAAAAAAATCAATCCATCCAACGCTATTACCTGAAA
>CAZRLL010000295.1:0-3848 GCA_964600735.1 uncultured archaeon | reverse complement strand
ATGCAAAATTGTCTGAAACTGATTTCTGTGATAAAAACTGCATTAAGCAAGTAATATAGATTAATGTAATATTTTTCAAATGTTAATAATCAAGGTTTTAGTAAAGATTGGCATCCAATCGAATATAATACAAATTTACTTTAATATACTGATAAAAACGTGACTTTTAAGATACAAACAATCTTACTTCAAACTGATACAATTTGACAGAATTAGTCCCTCTTTCAACTATTGAACCAAAAAAATACTGGCATAATCGAAGAGATCTCTGGTGGAGTATGCCTGCACTTCAATTTGCTGGATTAATTTCTTTCATAATTTATGCAACTATTGTCATCATGTTTGATTTTAAAGGTGAACACTACAAAGTAGAGGGTACTCATTACGTGAGTCCTTTTTTTTCACCAGAAATTGAAATTGCTGGGTGGCCATCTTGGTTATCGCCAGCAGTGGTCCTAATATGGGCACCAATAGGTTTTCGAGCTACTTGTTATTACGCGAGAAAGGTATACTTCCGAGCGTTTCTTCGAGATCCACCTGGTTGTGCTATCGGTGAATTTAGAACTCTGGAGAAAAAATACAAAGGTGAGAGCGGATTTCCTTGGGTTTTAAATAATCTCCATAGGTACTTCTTCTATGCTGCCTTTATTCTAGCCGTAATTCATTGGTATGAATTCGTTTTAGCTATGAGATTTGAAGAAAATGGAAAGACAGAGTGGGGGTTTGGTGTTGGCACTCTGATTCTTGGTCTCGATGCGTTATTTTTATCACTGTATGTGCTTTCGTGTCATTCCTTCAAACATTTAATTGGTGGAGGAGTTGATTGTCATGACTGTACAAGAGGGAATAAGATTCGGTATAAGGGTTGGAAAAGAATAAAAAGCTTAAATGAAAGACACCACATTTATTTCTGGATAAGTCTTGTTATGATAGTAGTGGCTGATGTCTACATCCGATTAGTTTCAAGGGGTGTGATCGATGTGACGAGGATTTAGGAGGATATGAGTATGTCAGAAAATCTAAAACTTACTGTACAAATTCAGCAAAGTGAAGGGACTGATACAAAATTTGAAACGTATGAATGTGAAGCCGATCCCTCTGCAGTTATGCTCGATGTTGTTAGAGATATTCAAACAAATCAAGCACCAGAGCTTGCAATTCGATGGAATTGTAAAGCTGGAAAATGTGGTTCTTGTTCTGCTGAAGTAAATGGGATGCCAAAGTTACTATGTATGAGTAGGGTATCCGATCTCGATTTGAGTAAACCCATTATTGTCACTCCATTAAGGAGTTTTCCTCTTGTCAAAGATCTGGTTACCGACGTTTCTTGGGCTGTTGATGTAAATAGACGAATTAAGCCTTACGCGCATCCAGAGGGTGAGGTTGAATTAAACATGATGCAAGAAGAAATCGAGCGTGTAAAGGAATTTCGCAAGTGCATTGAATGCTATCTATGCAATAATGTGTGCCATGTAATTCGTGAACATGGGAGATTGGATGCATTTGCTGGACCAAGATTCATGGTACGGCTCGCTAACTTAGAGATGCATCCTCGAGACACCGCAGATCGCATACCAGAGATCAAAAATGAGTTTGGAATCGGATTGTGCAACATTACCAAGTGTTGTACCGAGGTATGTCCTGAGGATATCCCTATTACTGATGAAGCAATTATCCCCTTGAAAGAACGTGTTGTCTCCAGATATTATGATCCAATAGCAATGTTGGTAAGATTTGTTAAAAATATATTCTGAAAACTTTGATTATAACAAGATAAGTATTTTCGGATAAAAAAATTAGGCATCTAAATTTTCTATTATTGTCGCTACTCCTTGTCCGCCACCAATGCATGCATTTGCAACTCCATATCGAGCCTTTTGATCTTTTAAAATCCGTGCAAGGGTTCCTGTCAATCTAATCATGGTTGATCCAAGAGGATGACCAATAGCAATAGATCCACCCATAATATTAACACGATCTTCAGGAATATCCAGTTTATCCATACAATTTAAAGGAACAACACTAAAAGCTTCATTTATTTCCCAGAAATCAATATCTTCTACTTTCAAATTAGCATGTTCTAAAGCCTTTTTTGTTGCAGGAACTGGACCTCTGCCCATCACTGATGGATCTACACCCGTCCATCCCATAGAAGCTATACGAGCCATAGGTTCAATTCCTCTTTTTTTTGCCTCCTCTGCGTCCATAAGAACTGCTGCTGTTGCTCCTGCATTTAAAGGAGATGAGTTACCTGCCGTAATGACTCCTTTATCATTACCCTCTCTTTTGATATAACCCTCCTTTCCACCATTTTTCTCTAAGTAAAAAGGCTTAGAAACCGGGGTTAGTTGAGAACTCTTCTCTAAAGTCGATTTTCTTGGGTTCATATCCCGATCCACAGTCATTTTCTCATCTATATTTCCCGGAGTATGCCCCTCAATCGGGATGATTTCACCTTCGAACCAACCACGTTCTTGATTTTTTATTGTTCGGTTATGACTTCTAACTCCAAATTTATCGAGATCCTCTCTGGTAAACGTAGGAACCTCTTCTTCATACAGCTTTTGAGCTGTTTGGAGCATGTAAAATACAGTCCTTGGATCCAAATCAGGACGATAAAATATACTATCTTTATCTGCCATCGAAAGATTTGGATCTATACCTTTACCACGCACACGAGTCATGTGCTCAAATCCACCTGAAAGCACTATTTTACTGTATCCAGTCATTATTTCCATTGCACCAACATGCATTCCAGAACCTGCAGATCCACATTGTCTATCGATAGAAAATGAGGGTACATCATTGGGGAAACCGGCTAGAAATATGGGGATTCTTCCACCGTATGTCCAATTCTCTAGTACTCCTGCTGCAACTCCAATTGAAACTTCGTCAATATCTTTTTTTTCTATCCCTTTATTGGCCAAACTTCCAGCAAAAAATTTCATTAACAATTCTGATAATAATGCATCACCTCTAATTTCTCCAAACACATCCATTTCAGGTTGTTTCGGCCGAGATCTCGAAAATGCAGTGCGTACATAATCGATTAACCATACATCTTTCAATTGTTTCATCTAATTCCTAAAATAGATTATTTCTTTTTAACTTTCAGGTAATATAAATAATTCAAACATTGATGTAAGCGTCCTCGTGGTCTTGATTATTTGTTAATAATTAAGTTCATTGTTAATTACTATAACTCATATGAGTAGCTACTGTCCAAATTTAACAAAATCAAATCATGAAAGGTCGAAATAAAGCGAATATCGAACTGAAAGAATTTAATAACAATTACTATTCGTGAAACCAATGTCCAAAGAAGAATTATTGAAATTATTAGATTTACCTGTAAATAAAATCATGGAGGTTGTCTTTTATGAAACCTTAATTGATAAGGAAATCACAGAAGATGAACATGTAATATTGGATGGTATTAAAGCAAAATTTGGAACAATTAGAAAGGAGTATCTAACTGATATCTCTAAGTTGAGTGCCCAAGATGAGATTAAGGTTGAGGATATTGAAAGATTGTTGAGTAAGCAGAAATATGCATTTGAAGAAACTATCATAGAGGCTGAAAATATTGCTAGGAAAGATAGTATTGTAACTGATGATGAAATTGGAATATTTGATGCATTAAATGAATCAGTGAATGAAATTGTGACCGAGAAAATGGAAATTATTAAAAAATTGAAGTATTAGATCCCTAAATCGTAAATCATTTAGAGTTTTTCTTTTTTCTGATTCTACCAAATGATCCAGTAATGATAACTATTAAGAGTAACTGCAATGGGTTTGTGACAGTTAAACCAATATTATGATTATTTAGATAAAGTTATACAAAT
>CAZRLL010000294.1:0-3857 GCA_964600735.1 uncultured archaeon | reverse complement strand
TTAAGTGTTTGCTAGAAAGAATAATCATTTGCTAGAGACATTGACTGGATCGACAATTTTCTCTATTTCGGGATATCTAGAAGAGCAAGAGTTCCTTCATTGAAACCGAATTTGAGGTTCCATAATAAATATACTTAATTATTTCGTTCTCTATTCTCCAAATTTTAAACTGATATTTTCAAAATACAATAAATGAAATCCTTCATACAGTTTAAAACTATTAACCTCTTGGTGTATAATACTACTGGTAATAAATATTTTAGAACAATTCAGTTTCCTATACCAATACCCAGTATATTGATCATTTACCAAGTTTGACTTGGTATATATATAACCGAAACCATAGTATATTTATGGCACTCAACCTCAAACTTCGAAGAAAAAACAACAAAGAAAACCTCCTTCAACAATTTGAAGAAATCTTTATTAAGAAAGAATTGCAAAAGAATGAAAAAAGACACCTTAGATTTGCAATTCCCCGAATTTAATTATTCATTATAATTATTTAAATTGTTAATAATATTAATATAATTTCATAAATAACTGATAATCAACCATTGTTTTAAGTGATGATATATTTTATTTATTGTTTCTTCTTCCAAAATAAAGTAAGCCATATAGACTAATAAAAACCACAATCATGGCAGTAATTTGGAATACTTCAACCGATTCATTCAGGATAAGAATGGCGAAAATCATGGTTACTACAGGTGTAGGAGTCGTAATCGAGCTGGCAACGGAAACATCCACGTGTTTTATCGCATTAAACCAGTTTATTAATTCAAGATAATACACTAATCCCATCAAAAGAGCATAAAACTGAAATTCTGTATTTGTTAATCCATTTATTACTTGTATTGATTCCTTTCTAACAGTAGCTATAACAAAAAGAACAATTGAGGACACGAGGACACGTAAAAATGTGATTTGATTAGGAGTTATCGGGGATTTATCCAATGTGTTTTTTATTGTAACATGGGCGATGCTCCATATCTATCTAATCAAGATCTTTTTCGAACATTTTTATGCTGCTAAACTTAAATCCCAGATTTTTGAAAATTTCCTTTTCTTCCATTCGATTTGTTGGAATAAACAAATTAACTTCTTTTACACCACTTTCTTTTGCAGCTTTTAGATGATGAGCAAATAGAGTGTTTGCATAAGCCTCTTTATTTTCTCTTGCATATGGAAGGGTGAATTGGGCTTGACTATGGTCTTTTCAGTGAATCAATGATGGAGTAACAGACGATGAAAATCCATCGTAATATCTCGTTTTCCTGCTCATTAATTCTATTTTTTTGTAAAATAGTTATAAATTTCGATTTTCCACGAATTGATAAGTAATAAATGTAGGTAGAAATCAATGTCAGTTCCAATACCAGGTTATGCAGGAAAGGTTGCTCATGTAAATTTAAGTTCAAAAGATGTCAATATTGAAGAAACTCCATGGAATATAGTAACCAATGTAATAGGGGGAAAGGGTTTAGGTACATGGTATCTTTACAAATTCCTCAAACCGAAAACTCCTGCATTAGATCCTTTAAATATATTCACACTTACTACTGGTCCCGCACAAGGAATCATGCCTATTGCGAGTAGATATGTGATTGTCACCAAATCTCCTCACACTGGATTATATCTTGATTCACATGCAGGGGGACATCTAGGCCCAGAATTAAAATTTGCTGGATTTGATGCAATAACTGTTAGGGGAGCAAGTGATAACCCAGTTTGGATAGAAATATCGGAAAATCAAGTAGAAATTCATGCAGCTGATGATCTTTGGGGGTTAAATACTCATGAAACAGAAAAAGAATTACATGATCGACATGATACTAAATCTCGAGTAATTTCCATCGGGAATGCTGGGGAAAATCAGGTCTCAATAGCTTGCACAACGAGTGACTTGTTTCGGAACGCAGGGAGAGGAGGGATTGGTTCTCTCTTTGGTTCAAAAAATCTCAAAGCCATGAGTATCCGTGGTACACTCGATGTACCTGTACATGATGAGGAAAAGGTTCGAGAAATCAGACAGGAGATAAATTCCCGGTTAAAAGAAGGCAAAGATACAGGCAATTATATGTTCACCCTTGGAACCTCTGCTTTTGTAGAAATTGCTAACAAATTGGACATGCTCCCGGTGCTCAATTACCAACATGGTGAGGTAGAGAATGCAGTGGACGGAAAGATGATTGAGAAACTCTACAAAGATCAGATGGAAAAGCATCACTGCTATCGATGCGGGATTGCTTGCTCTGTCAGCATCAAAAGTCCGTTCCCATGGGCGGACGGGATGATTCAACTTGCTGAGTATGAATCACTTGCCCTCCTAGGCAGTAATCTCGGTATAAATAATGAGGAGACTTTACTTCATCTAAATCACCTTTGCAATGTGCATGGATTGGACACCATCTCACTAGGGGCGACGATCAGCTGGTTTATGGAATGTGCTCAAAGAGAGAAAGTTCCTGAAAAGTATAAGTTAGAACAAATTCATTTTGGAGATGAAACTGGTACTATTGAGCTTGCAAATAAAATTGCAACTAGAGAGGGTGTCGGAGACATCCTTGCTGGGGGTGTGAAAAGAGCAGCTGAAGTTTTTGGTAATGGAACAGAAAAATGGGCTGTGCACGTTAAAGGGCTGGAAATGCCTGCTTGGGATCCAAGAGGGAGACTGGGGGCTGGGATCACCTATGCAGTCTCACCACTAGGTGGTTCTCATTTGCAGGGGTGGCCAGCAACGGCCGATATTCCCGACAAGAGTGCAGTAGATGTAATGGATAGCTTAGTCGAGAATCAAAATAGCAAGATCCTGAATGATTGCCTGATCTTCTGTGTATTTTCAGATAGCATTTCACCTACATTTACAAGTGCAGATGGAACCAAAGTATACAATACTATAACCGGATTTCATAAAACAGAAAAAGAAATGCTAGCAAAAGCAGGAAATATTTGGCTATTAACAAGAATGTTCAATGAACGAGAATTTACTAAATCACCAGCAGAATATGATATCTTACCATATCGTCACATGAACGATCCACTGCCTTCTGGTGTTGCAAAAGGTCGAACTGCATTTATATCCAATGATGATTTCTTTGCCAGTAGGTCGAAATTATACGAACTACGGGGGTTGACAGAAACTGGATCTGTCTCACACTCTGTGCAATCAAGTGTTAAGAAAATGCTTCAATTAGATTAGATATCTATTCAATTGATATTCGATTACTACTAATAGACTATGCGATTGATTTTTCAACTGGATCATCACAATGATACAGAGAAACCATATCTAGTACTACATTAAATCAATAATATCGCTATGAGCAATATCAGGTATAGATTTGATAAAACAATTGTAATACTTTTTTCAACACTTGATCCATAATTTATTAGAAGTATTGAGCTATTTACCAGAAGAAAGATCATCTGATTCGTTATACTTATTAAAATCCAGAATATTAATTCCAATTCAAATTCATAGTAATAATCTATTATGAAAAATAAATAAATGACAAAAATGTTTGGAAACAATGACACCAAATAACCTGTAATAATTCGTTTATCAACGATATTCTTTTTCTTGTAAACAAAATAAATTGTAAAAATATAGATTAATAATAATCCTAATTGGATAATTACATTGAATAGCAACAGATTCGATGAACTTTCAAATTTGATAACCGGCAATAAAAAAGGACCTAGGGATAAGATTCCAAGTACTGACCCTAGATAAAACGCAAGAAGTAGACCTATAATTCCAATTGGCAAGATAATACTTGAATTGTCATTTATTAGCTGTACAATGGGATTAGTAAAGGAAGTAAAAGCATCAATTTTTTTTACAGTTACCTGAC
>CAZRLL010000293.1:0-3872 GCA_964600735.1 uncultured archaeon | reverse complement strand
TTAAGTGTTTGCTAGAAAGAATAATCATTTGCTAGAGACATTGACTGGATCGACAGTGTGCTTTATATATCATCCTGTTCATATTTATTTGATGACAGAGGAATTTATCCGATACGACATAGGTAATTCATTGCAAATTCCTATGGATCCTCTTGAAACTAAATTCCTTGACGATATCCAGAAATTAACTTCAAAACCAATCGAGTGGTGTCCAATAGAATATCCGCCCTCTACTACCAATTATAACTTTAATTCAGTGGATTTATGTGAGATTGATGGGATCTATCGAATAGAAAGAATTGATATTAATGAACACTCAATTATAGAGATACCAAGTTCCATTTCTGACATGCGAAATATCGAAGTTTTGAAAATACATTTTCATTCTATTGATAGCATGATTGAAGTTAGCAAATTACAATCTCTTAAATTCCTCTCCATGAATTCTTGTAATATCCATATTATTCCTCCATCTATTGGCGAATTATCAAATTTAGTGCACTTAAGTTTGGTCTCCAATAAAATTGAAGTAATACCGTTAGAAATGGGCAAACTTTCTAATTTACAATATCTTAATCTTTCAGATAACAGAATAAAGAACATTCCAGAAGTTATTCGAAATTTAAGACACCTAGAAAAGTTACACTTATCACGAAATGAGATTGAACATCTTCCTGATGTTTTTGACTCAATTAAAAACCTGAAATTCTTTGATTTGTCATTTAATAAAATTTCAAGATTACCTGATAGTTATTTTAGATGCGTGGATCAGATAAGATTAAGCAATAATAGAGTAGAAAAGATAAATTTTGAAGAAAAAATGGATCATATTACTAGTATATGGTTGGACAATAACCAACTAGAAGAATTTCCTGACAACATTGACAATTTATCAAACCTTTCACGGTTGATCCTATCTAATAATAATTTGATCGCATTACCAGAGTCATTAGGTAACCTTAGCCTGTTGGAAGAACTAATGATCAGAAATAACAAAATTAAAAGATTACCAGATAAAATTTCTAATTGCACTAATCTAAAAATTTTATACGCAGAAAATAATAATTTAAGCTCGTTACCCGATGATATTGGAAAACTGACTAGACTAAAAAAGGTAGATATTTCTGGTAACAATATAACCAAGATACCAGAATCGATCAAAAATCTAAAAGAACTGAATTGCTTTATAACTGACGTCACTGATCCACAGGAACTGAAAAAATTGCCTTTCATTAATTAATCAAAAAGATGTACAACATTTTCTTATTTCCGCTGATATCTTATTAGAAGTCATTTCTATAGATATAACGGCGGGATTTTGATGTGAAAGCCATATTTTTTGCAATTTCGATATTTCCACTTAAATCGACTGAAAAGGGCGAGCTTATAAAATAACCAAACAATAGTAAGTTTAGATCAATAATTGATCCAATTTTATCACTAATCCTTAACAAGATAAAGGATTATGCTTTTAACTTAGAAAATCTTTAGAAAACTTGTAGGAATTTATTTCAGAAGGGTATTTTCACTTTTCTCATGAAATAGTGAGGTTGAGTATTTATGTCAAAGAATGATAAGGATTACGATGAGAGCAGCATTAAAGTGCTGGAGGGAACCGAGGGAGTAAGAAAACGGCCTGCTATGTATATTGGGGATACTGGGGCACGTGGTTTGCATCATCTGGTATACGAAGTCGTGGATAACAGTATCGATGAAGCTATGGCAGAGCGTTGTTCCAAAGTTGATATTGTACTTCATGATAATAATTCAATAAGCATAAGGGATGATGGTGCAGGAATACCAGCAGGACAACATCCAGAGTATGGAGTGTCAACATTAGAGGTGATTCTCACAAAATTACACTCAGGAGGGAAATTCGAGAAGAAAGCATATCAGGTTAGTGGTGGACTTCACGGGGTGGGTTTGGCTGTGGTTTGTGCCCTATCTGAGGAATTCCATGTAGAGAGTTATCGAGAGAGTAAAATCTTCTCCCAGGATTATGCAGCTGGTAAGAAGGCCAATGAGGTTACAGTCAAACCATTTGGCGATGCCCCTAATGGGACCCTGATTCATTTCAAACCGGATACAACCATCTTTACTGTCACTGAATTTGATTTTGAAACGTTGTCTGGAAGATTCAAGGAATTGGCTTATCTAACCACTAAATTCAGGATTAATTTTACAGATGCTAGAGAACCGGATGAGGAGGGTAATTACCGAACGGTTAGTTATTACTTTGAAGGTGGAATAAAACAATTTGTTCATGACTTAGTTGGTACCAGGGCATCACTTGTGGACGGTGCACCCATTTTTCATACGGTAAGTGAAGCTGAGGGTGTGGTAGTTGAGGTGGGATTTACCTATACGGAGGCATTTCAGGAAACTCTTAGGGGATTTGTCAATAATATCAATACCCACGAAGGTGGAACCCATCTTACAGGTTTTAGAACAGTATTGACAAGAAGTGTCAACGATTTTGCTCGAACTTTCAAAGTATTAAAAGCCAAGGAATCCAGTCTTTCAGGTGCTGATGTCCGGGAGGGTTTAATTGCCCTGATATCGGTCAAAGTACCGGACCCACAATTTGAAGGGCAGACCAAGACCAAGCTGGGCAACAGCGAGGTAGATGGAATTGTACAAACTGCATTAAGGGAGCCTATTAGAAGATTTTTGGAGGATAACCAACACTTGGGCAAGGCTGTGATCAACAAGGCAGTTCTGGCCAGAAGAGCTCGAGAAGCAGCCAAAAAGGCAAGAGATCTGATTAGAAAAGGATCCAAAAGAGTCTCCTTACCTGGAAAACTTATATCCTCTCGTGAAAAAGATCCCATGAAACGGGAGTTATATCTGGTTGAGGGGCAGTCTGCCGGGGGTACCGCAGTTGATGCTAGGGATGCAGGATTCCAAGAGGTATTATTCCTGAGAGGTAAAGTACTCAATGTGGAAAAAGCACGGCTTAATCGGGCACTGGAAAACCAGGAGATCAGGAATATAATCACTGCCGTTGGTACGGGAATATTGGATGAATGTGATATGGAAAAATGCCGATACGGAAAGGTAATCTTACTTACAGATGCCGATGTTGACGGTGCCCATATTGCCACCCTGCTATTCACCTTCTTCTACAGGTATATGCGTCCTCTAATTGAAGGTGGAAGGTTATTCATTGCTCGACCTCCACTTTACAAGATCACATTAAAAGCACAGGCAGCCAAGATGAAAGGGAGCAAGCAGATGTATTTAACCACCGATAGGGATTACAAAGTCATGATTGATGGCTTCGAGGCCATGGAGATTGATACCAGCAAGGATGTTATGGTTAATCGATTCAAAGGACTTGGTGAGATGAATGCTGATCAGCTGGAAGAAACGACCATGTCTTTGGATACTCGCAGAATTGAGAGGGTAAATATCGATGATTCTGTTGTTGCTGAGGAATGGTTAACCAAGCTGATGGGAGATGAAGTGGAAGATCGCAAGAAATTCATCCAAAACGAGGTATTTGTGGAAACAGAAGTATCATCTCGGGGAGAATTTTACGATGTAGCCTTTGATATCAATGGAGATGAGGATGTACCCTTATCCGAGCAGGAACAGGAATTACTCGAGAAAGATTTTGAGACCAGTTTTGATGAATACGAACCCATAGATCAAGCCCTAGCAGCCCTAGAATTCTTCAAGGACGAACAATAGATTTGTATATTTATTAATTAATTCTTTGACAATATCAATTCGCAGATCAAGATACATACTTATTTATTATTTCGGTCACACCATTTGTGACTCTTGTAGTCTGTTGGATCACTATTATTGTGGAAACTTTTCTGAAGCCTTAAACCTAGTAAAAGAATTAAGTGATGAGGCGAAAATTG
>CAZRLL010000292.1:0-3880 GCA_964600735.1 uncultured archaeon | reverse complement strand
AATTTGTATAACTTTATCTAAATAATCATAATATTGGTTTAACTGTCATAAACCCATCCCATATCATAAGAAAATCCTGCACAACCACCAGGTGTGATTTTAATTTGAAGGGCTTGATTATTCCTGCTCTCATTTGCCATCAATTCATTGATTTTAGTAGCAGCTTTGTCTGTGATCATAAAATTTCCTTCGGTAATACTAAAATTTAATGATAATTCAACCATCTTCAAATGTATATCTGTACCAGATTTTAAATTGATTATGATAAGGGAAATATTTGTATCCAAGCGTAATATTGATTATTGCGAGTGGAAGTTGGATAATACACACATATATGCCAGATTTGTTAAGTATCTACGTATTTTTCTCGCATTGAATAGATGTCTAAAAATCGTACTTCATTTTGAGTGATACTTGTAGTATATGTCATTGTCGATTGATCAAGATTAAATTTTTTCACACGAGAAATTTCGATTACTAAATATCTGGTAGCCTCTCTTCTTAGAAGTCATTTCTTGCTTAATAAGGAAATGAATATCCGTTAATTCATTTTCGACCTTAAATATACCTTTAAAATCGCTTGGAACTATGTGGTGATAATGAGTTTTCGACCAGAGGACTATTGTTATTCCTGCAACAAAGCATTGTCACCTGATACTGTTGGATCTACTAGGTTTCCATGCCCGAACTGTGGTGGTCAGATCATCAGATGTTCTGATTGTAGAAGATTGACAAATAATTATGTTTGTCCTGGGTGTGAATTTCAAGGACCATAAAGGTGAAAAATATGGGTCAAATGCTATTTCAATATGATATAAAGACACCAAGTCCTGATGTAGCCGCTGAAGAAATGGTTAAAATAATTCGGGTTAATTTACCTGAAGAATTTGCCCTACAACAGCAGGTTGAGATAAAACCGATGTTTTTTGGTATTAAGGCAGCAATTTGTCAATTTACATGTTCTGATGAGGATGGAACCCTTCAGGATAAATTAGAAAATTTCCTAACTGATATGAATGGTCTGGGAGAATTTGAATTATCGTTTACCACCAGATTATGATATTTTTTCAGGTTTAATAATTTTCAATTTTGCACAATCTGCTTCGTAATTACTAATAAATTTCCTTTCCTGTTTCACGTCTCGCAAATCAATGGGGAACATTACCGGTATTTCTCGATCAATTATAAACCACTTGATTTTTTCTTCTCTTAAATGATATAGAATACCATCTATAATCTCTTTTTTAATACATTCATAGCAATTCTGTAGCACAGTAATATGATCAATTTCATCTTTAGATAAAGATTGCTCATTTTCTCCCAAAGGGTCGGTAACTAGGAATTTATCTTGTTGGTGACAATAGAATTTGCATAATATTCCATTGTCATGAGGATGGGGTAATTTTTCTCGTTCTCTTATTTCAGATTTAAAAATTTCTAATTTAAGAGGCCAATAATCAGGATTATCAGGATCTGCTAATATATCCATCAATCTGCGTTGCATTGATAATTGACTTCAAATATTATTTTAAAAAAATCCAATGGTATAGTAAACACTAGAATTTATGCATTTTCCAATAATTTTTAACTCTGGTGTACGTTCAAATTATAAAATTTTTTTATCATTTTAGGTGATCGTTTCACCCAAATAGCGTTTTATTCATACTTCAATAGGTCGCTCTACGGTGGAGGAAACAGATCTAAAGATGGAGCAACTTTTTTTGAAGTTATTGGATTGCATGATGAGGAAGAAGAGAGAATAATTTAGTACTTGGGAACGAGATAAGCAAAAAAGAAATTGATAATGCTGCCGTTTCCTATTTGAGAATATGAAACCAGTAGGACTCAATATTTATTGTGAATGCAAATCACATGATGGAATGCACTAAGCTATTAAATCCATGATATCATCATTGATTTCATATTAATTAATTTTTGAAAATGCAGGTCTCTAAAAATACATATTCTTATATGTAATAAATTGGAATTTTGAAATGGGTTTCAAAGTTTGTTATTAACCTACATTGGTGATCTAAAAAGAGAACTTGGGTTAGTTGATAATATTTTACAAAATATATTTATTTATGATAGCAAGAAAAATCAGCTGCTGGTAAATTTCAGATTTGGAATCTCAAAAGATTATAATGAAGATATAATTGGTGGATTGGTCGCTACTATAAATGAATTCGCGGGAAAATCTGAACAGCGAACCATTAGAACAATTAGCCTTGCAGAACTCAAATTATTATTCATATCGGAAAAAGATTGTCTTTTTGTTTTCGCAGTAAATCCAGCTTATCCAGACAGTCAGTTTACAGGCACGATTAATTCCTTTGCTGATAGTTTTGACCTTTGTTTTGATAATTATGAGCAGCTATCAAATTCAGATAATGCAGCTGTCACATTGCAAATTATATATACATACGTAAAGGAAACCATTTCCTTTGAATTAAAATTGGGACCAGCAGTAGAACTCTACCCATTTAAAATGAAAGAATTTGCAGAGAAACGGTCTTCAGAATTAATTGGAGATACAGTGATGGGTCCATTGATTGATCGATTTGATATCTCTGAAAGCAAGGTACTCTCGGAGCAGGAGGGATTATCTGAGTTATTGGAAAAATTTTTTGAGACTTTCACCGAAGTATTGCAGATTAGCGTTTTACGTTTTACTTTGGAGGGCGGAATAGAAAAGTTAAGCTCCGGTCGGTTGGAAAAAGAAACTGAAGAAGAGATATATAAAACAGTGCTGGGTATGTTAAACTATGTTGCAACACTATTGCAAGAAAACGAGGAGACAAGAATAATAGACTTAGAAGGTAAATGGTTATATTTGCATTATGTAAATAATAAATCATTTATTTATTTAATTGTAGAAGATAAAAGTGTATTGGAGTTGGTTAAACCACTTATTGAAAGAGTGTCATCGGTTCTAAGTCTATTGTATCCAGATAATATATGATCGAAAAAAGTGAACTTTTTTCTTTGTGTTTTGTACTTACCATTTTGAAAAGATCGGATATGATTTTTCTGGGTAAGTCGCATACTATTAACCAATTAAAGATAGTTGAATCAAGTATTTAACTAGATAAGAGCGAATTAAAGGTGAAATATCAATAGTTCACTATTTTCGACCATAATTACTTGCTGGATAGGATATTAGATTACTTTAATCGATTAAATCATGGACTAATTAGGAAAATTGATGCTGAATAGGCAACAAAGTAAAACAATAACAATTAAATAGCGGATTAAGGTATCATTTGACAACGATGCTCACATGAGGGAGCAAGAAGTCTCTAGCTTAAGTGATTTCGAAATTTGGAAATCAGTTGTAATGAAATTTGTTCTTTTAGAACTTCCATTGCAACAGCGGATTGATATGATAATGCAGGCAGTGGGAGGAAATATCGACCTGATAATCGCGGTATTATCCGCAAGTATGGAAAATGATGCCTTAAAAAAATCTGAAGTTAAGCAAGTACTGGATACAATCAAAAATTATCGATAGTTAGTTGTAATTTCTAACTCATTGTTTCCTTTAAGTTCTTCAGTATATCTTTTATCTCTTTATTTACTCTCTTGGGAATTTGTATAGAAACTACATAGTAAGAATCACCCTTTACGGTATCATTTCCAGTTTTTCTCACGAATCCTTTGTTTCTCACTGTTATCACATCATTAAGTTGCGAACCAGAAGGAATTTTAAGCTGGGTGGTTTGGGGGTTATCATCTGAAGATATGACTGCTACATCTATCGTTCCACCTAAAACTAAAGTGGGATAATCGACAAATATTTTCTGATAGACGTCCAATCCATTTCTCTCATATGTCTGATGTTCTTTTAGATGTATACGGAAAATAAGATCTCCAGGCATAC
>CAZRLL010000291.1:0-3887 GCA_964600735.1 uncultured archaeon | reverse complement strand
ATTTTTCTCTGCCCCATAGCGAGAGATTCCAAGATCATCCGCGAGATCCTGTGTTCTGATATTTCGAGGAATCTCATAATAACCTTGTTCATAAGCTTGAATTAATACATCAATTTGTCGATGAGTTAGATTGCTAATAATCTCAGGAATACTAATATATTGCGACTTAAACACTCCATCAGGACCTAAATCATCAATTGATAAGATTTTATATACTGGTAGAGTCTCAATTTGAGACATTACTTTGGAGACAACAATTCTGTCAACACAGATAATTTTGTGATATTCCCAGCCATTCTCGTAAATAATTGGATAGTTCAGCATTCCCCCCGCATGTTGTATTCTAGAAGTAATCGAAACCTCGTAAAGACTCTCGCAAACACATTCCATTATAATGTAACTAGTTTGGTTTATTTCATCTGTTGTCTTTATTCTCCAATTATCCACTAGATCATTTGGAAAAACCTGTCTAGCAAAATTAATATTTTCTTCACTTATACTTCCAGGAATTAATACAACATCAAACTCCCGAGAACAATAACTGTGAATTTGCCTAGATCCAAATGATTTTGAAAATTCGAGAAAAGGACAATTATGTTGGGCTTTGAATCGGATTTCTATCGTCATATCAATCACCAATTCCGTACCTTTTGAATATTGTTGAAATGGAATTCTTTCGGTATGGTATTGAAACCACAATAACCATAGCTACTAGGATAATAATTGAACCAAACCATACCCATAAACTGTAAAAACGGTCCAAAAATACAATATCGATGATAAATGGAACTATTACCTGAATTAACAGTAACACTGAGGCTGAGTTGGCAGATATCTCCTTAAGTGCTTCAAAATAGGCAAGAAAGGCAACTAAAGTGGGAAATAAAGTTAGTAATCCCAACCATAAAAATGCTCGATTATCAATAGATTGAATTGAAGGGAAAGCATCGAATATTAAGGTTACAATAATTGTATTAACTGAAATAATTGATAATACTATGTAAAACAAGGCAAATGTATCGACATCGGGCTTTTCAATGGTTGTTAACCTTGATGTGGTTGTGATATATACTGCATATCCAAACGCAGCACTCAGTAATAGACCCACACCGAGTGTGGATCCGCCAGTTAGATTAGATAATGTACCCTCGGTGGAAATTAATAACACACCAATTAAACCTATTGCAACTGCTATAAGGTGAATCAATTCCAAGGATTCATTCAAGATCCAGACAGAAAGAAAAGGAACAATCAGTAGGAATAGCAATGATAATAGGGCTGCCAATCCTGAGGGAACTCCCTGTTCCTGTCCCAAATACTGTACGGTCAATCCAAAAGTTTCTGATAGGCCAATAAACCAAACCCATTTGTTTTGAAGCAATTCGGTTACTTCGGCTCTTTTATTGATTAAAACAAAGGGAGTTAAAATGATGGTGGCTAATAGAAATCTGTATGCAAGGTATGGCAGTGGGTTTAAGTACTTTAGTCCGAATTCAATGAAGGGCGTGCTCAATCCCCAAGATAGAATAGCAATACTGATCAAAATATACGAACTTCTTGTTGGAACTAACCGATCTTCCACAATTTTTCAACGTCTCTGGAAGTAAATATAGTTTTGGTTGCGTTTGCAACCTATTAGTTAGCAGTGAATATGATATTGTCTTTCATAATTTTTTCATTTGGATAATTGATTATCGTAATCCCTGTAATTATCAGAATTAAACCAATAATAAAAGTCCAATATATTGTCTCACCAAGAAATAACCAAGAAAGGAAAGTACCAAATATTGGCACCAAATTAATAAAAATCGATGAATTTGTTGCACCAATAATTTTTATTGCTCTGAAATACAACCAGAAACCCAAAAAAGTAGCCATAGATGCTAAGTAAATCACGGGTAACCAGAAATTTTTCACATTTCTCAATATCTCTAAAGTCCAAATTTTCTCTGTAATAGCAGCAATACCAAATAATATCATTCCAATAAGAGCCCCACCAGCCGTTGCTTGGAGTGAGGAATGTTTCTTCATTACATGTTTACCCACATTACTATACATACCCCAGCATAGCATCGCACAGACTATTAGCAAGTTACCAATTAGATGTTCCCTATTGTAGTTAATAAAAGCCTGTACGCCAATCACAAAGAATACTCCTGTAATGCTAATAAAAAATCCAGTATACATCCATTTTTTTGCTAGTCTTTCTTTATGGAAGATATGGGCAAATATGGAAATAAATGCAGGATTAACCCCGGCGATAATCGCACCTTGGGCTGCAGTTGTATGACTAAGGCCAATAAAGAAAAAAATTCCATACCCAAAACCACCCAGCAATCCCAATAAAAAGAACCAAAAGAAATTATCCCTTGAATAGCCCATCTTTAAATTTCCATTATACATGTAAAGTGCTGGGAGGAATAACAATGATGCAATGAAAAAACGAAAAAAACCTATTGTAAATGGTGGGGCTACCCTTACCAACTCATGGGTTATTGGCCAGGATCCACCCCAAAGAATCATTGTTACAACTAGCATAAAATAGCTGTTTTTTCTTTTATCCATTAAAAAATCTTAATTCCTTTACTGACTTATTTAATTAGTTGTCTTAAAATTACTCTTTTGGTTAAACTGAAATTTTTTCCAATCTCAGTGAAAATTAAGATTATTTTAGATTTAGTTACAAAACGGATAGACCGGTGCAGACAATGAGTATTGGAAAAGTCGATGTAATTCTATCAGAAGTTATAAAATTCTAAACCCTATTGTTATAAAATCAGGATAATTAGTTCGAATTAAAATGTAAAATTGATTAAAAAATTCAAAAAAATCTAATTAAACTTAAAGAATTCCAGTAACTAACCATAGATTTCAAATCCAATTGATATCCCGATTATTATGTGTTGGATGAAACCCAACAACTTAAGTTGGCAAGAATTACGCCCCAAGGTACAAATATTACTCAGAAACAAAAAAATATTCGGAAAAAAATCCAAGTTCAAAAAGAAAGACTTGCAAGTATACACAAAAAAACTCTTGGCGAACATAATTCAATAATTAATTATGAATTTATCAAAAAATCACTCGAAAATTGGGGCATCGTCCGATTTGGTGTTAGTCCAATTTTAGAAGGATATACATATAAAAATGCTAAACTCAATCCCTTGGAAACTAGAGTCATTGTATTTGTGATTTCCATGAAGTATCAAAAAATGGAAAATGTACCCTCGATAGAATCTGCCACAGAGATATTGAATACTTATTTCAAAGTTGGTGAAGTTGTAATTAAATTGACCAAAATATTAAGAGAAAAAGGGATTCTTGCAACTGGACATCACCCATTAGGAGATATTGATGATTACCATCATTTATTATTTCCAGCATATGCTGTGGAGGCAGGATTAGGAGAAAAAGGCAGAACAGGCTTGTTTATTGATCACCAACTTGGTTCTCTTGTAAGAATTGGGATGGTTTCAGCAGCTTTATCCCTTCGATTTGATCAACGCATTGATAGAGGAGTCAATGAGTTTTGCCATCGTTGCCGGTTTTGTGTAAATTTCTGTCCACCAAGAGCAATTAATCCGGGAAATTATTTGGAAAGTTCAAGGCTTACTCAACCTATTATCTTCAAGATTGACGGAAAAAAATGTATCAAATACTTCGAAAAACACCATGGTTGCGGAATCTGCCAACTTAAATGTGTATTGGCAAATCCTGTAAATATCAAAAAAAGATTAGCACGCATTAAGCATTGGTATAATACTTGGATCATATCCGGAGAGCTAGCAAAGTTGCACCAGAAAATATGAAGAAACTATAACTGCACGAAAATTAAGCATTATTATCTAGTTGTTTACAAATTAGAAAAAACAATTATTAATGAATTT
>CAZRLL010000290.1:0-3888 GCA_964600735.1 uncultured archaeon | reverse complement strand
CATTCCAATTATAAATCCAATTGCACCTATAAATAAAATACCTAGTGCTACAATTCTAGAAGTAATCAGAACTTCTCTTCTTGAAGGTCGACGGGTGCTTTTTAATAAAAGCCTTTTAGATTTGATATAATATCGTGTTGCAACTTGAACAAATCCCATTTGATTTCCTTACCTTATCCTCATATTATTTTTTCAGACTATAAATTAATCGATTCAGTTCTTAGTAAAATTAAGCAAATTAATGTATTGTGTATTCAATACCAATCGGACCAAATACTAGAATTGACTTGATTTTTTGTATAACTTTTACTTGTCAATTTTGAAATTTTAAATTTCTCACATTTTTTTAATTCCAACGCCGGAATGTTGTGTTCATTATTCAATAATTCTGCAAACTTATCAGGGTATCCATAATGTGTTATCATTGTTGATGGATTTACTTTTAGTGCTGTATCTACTAGTTCTACAAAAGAGGCATGTGTTGATAAAGGTGCAGCAAAATCAAAAGAACTAAATCCGTATTTTGCTGATTGACCAGTTACAATAGCTTTGGATAATTTCCTTCCAGTAAGTAAGTTTTTAATATTTTCCAGTGATTTTGTAGATCTAGGCATTAGCAGTAAGGATTTACTTTCGATTTTTATAGGTGAAGTATTTATTTCCTGATAATTCAGCTCAATTCCATAGTTATTATAGACTTCACAAATCGCAGCAATTTTTGGATGAACATAAATCGGAAGGTTGCTTGCCAAATTATTAAATAGCTTAATAATTTCTTGTGCTCCACCCACATGAGCGACATTAATTATTGGTAACTTTCCATTATTTAATTCTGCTATTGCCCAGATAAATAACCTCTGTCTGGTTTCAGGTCGACTATTGAATGAAATACGGCTATCTCCATAAGTAGAATCAATTACACATACATCAACATCTTTGGGCATATCTGCTTGTTCTACAGTTAACAACTCTTCTGGACAAAAATCACCTGTAAAGTGAAAAGTATCATTACCTTGCCTGACAATAATTTGAGCAGCACCAAGAAGGTGACCTGCTTTGATAAATTCTATTTCAAAATTTCCAACCTCAAATGGTTCATAAAATTCTTTGGCGATACAATTCCTAACCCTATTATTATGGGCAGCATGAAATAAGTCAATTGTTGCTTGGGTAGTATAAGTCCTACCACTGCTGGTTAAGGCAGCTGAATGATCCGCATGGGAGTGGGTTACAATGGTAGGCTTAAATGTCCTTGAATACTCAGGATCAATCATTATTTTATCCAAATTATGTTTTAAAACAATAGATCGATTATATGATAACTCCACTAAAACCGGATTTTATGTATCGTTTTTAATTGGTTGCATCAAGGATTACACACTTTAACAACCAGTATTTATAGGCAATATTCAATCGCTGTCAAATCAAATCTGGATTGTATCTGTATCTATTTGGTCTTCCTGGAAACTGTTCGATGGTGTCATCCTCTTCTGCTATTTCCCGGGTAGATTGCCTGCAGGTTGGTGCTGGGAGTTCGAGGATTTCACCTATCTGAGTTGTTGTAAGCATTTCTCCCTCGTATCGCATGAGCAATTCTTTGACCCTTTCTTTGCTGGTTTTCTTTCGTTGTGGTAATCTAGATCCAGTGTATCCTGCTTTATCCTGAAATTTTAAAAATTCTTCTCGAATAATTTTTTGCAAGATTCCCTGCATCTCGGTTCCCATGGATAATATTTGATCATCTGGGATAAATTCCACTTCCTCGTCAGTTAATATGCCTTCTTGAGTAGCAAGATATCCATGTTTTGTCTTTTGGAGATATCTCTTAACATCGTCAAATATGGCAACTGGTACACGTAAATTGCGATAACCATCTTCCCAAACTTTTTTTGGGCCCTTTCTTGCTAAATTTTTAAAACTCATAATTTACACTATATTTTTGGATTAATTGACTTGTAACGATGGTATTAATTTACATTGCGCACAAGATAATCAAAAATGAAGAATTATTTTCTTTTTTATGAATAATCAAGATTATTTATGTGATATATTGTAAGCAAATATAAATGTATTAAAATCTTTAATTGCGTTATGAGATTAGGAGTAATCCAATTAAAGCGAAACGATTAAATATTTCTTTCATCGATATTTCTACT
The DNA here is from genome assembly GCA_964600735.1 of uncultured archaeon. Taxonomy (GTDB): domain Archaea; phylum Asgardarchaeota; class Heimdallarchaeia; order Heimdallarchaeales; family Kariarchaeaceae; genus LC-2. The sequence goes on along the minus strand of CAZRLL010000290.1, from coordinate 1,732 downwards.
TGCAGAATTGACAATTGGGAAAACTGCTGAGAGGCCCTCCAATTCAAAAATAACAAGTTAAGATCTTAGTTTGAGCGAAAATTGATTCGCTTTTAATATCATCCAGATGAAGCTTCACTTTGGATCAGATATAGGTTCATCTTTTTTCGGGTGAATATTCGACTATCAATTAAGATAATCAGTGATTACGATTGAAAAATATCCAGATCGATCAAATCAACATCTATTAGTTCTAAGGGGATTTCTTCGCAAGGAGTGGGTTCAGATAGATAACTATCTTTATTCTGCATAAATAACCTTATCATATTCACTGCTTGCTGAAACTTTTCACCGAGGTCATCTTTTTCATGATTTTTGGATCCATCATCCTTAAAATACCCTATGAAATAACTATCCTGAAAGATTTTATTCAAAAATCCCTCAATTTTTAGGTATTTTGCAATTGTATCCATTGCGAAATCAGCGAGGACTGGACCGACTTCATCATTATGGTAAAAGAATTCCATAGGTTCAGAATAAGTAGAATGTGAATTATTAAATGAATAAGCTTGCATTGAATATCAGCATGATTTTGAATTATAAACCCTTGTTAATATTGGTATGATATCAGATATATATAAATAAATGATCGGACTTAAGAGTCATTATTAATTCAAATTGAATTAGACATTCAACAGTGAATAGATTTTAATATTGTTACTCAGTAATAGTTTCTATATTGGGGATTTAATGGAAGTTTTTAAAAGACCAATCAGTGATTTTGGGAAAAAGGATGTCATTGTAATCAAACATGATGACAGCATCTGGAAAGCACTCACTACGATGGTTAATAATCGATTTCGAAGATTACCAGTAATTGATCAATCAACTAAATTAATTGGTATGATAACTGCAACGGATATTATAAAGATTCTATACGAGGAAAATAATGTGGATTTTCTCTCCAACAAAATAAAAACTATTATGAGTAAAAATCCAATCCAAGCAAAATTTGATGATAATATCGGTAATACCATAACGACTATGTACAATTCAGACATCAGTGGAGTTCCTGTATTAAAAGATGATAAAATTATCAGTATTATCACGGAGAAAGATATTTTATTAATGGACAAGCTCTGGGAGCAGGTTCCAAATGATGTTATTACAAGTGAAACCGGGATTGGAAACACAATTGACGAGGATAAAAATGTAGTTACAGAGGAATTCACTATCTGGCAAATCGTGGAAAGAATTGTAAAATCCGGCGTTCGGCAACAACTTTTGAGAAATTCTCACCTTAATCATTACATTGGTTTAATTACCATTATGAGAACACTTGGATCGTTAATTGGTGACGATGGTGTGAGAAGAATGACATTTTTGTCCAGTGCCAGTGTTCATTCATTAGTCCGTAGACCCTTGCTTCAAAAAGGATCTCCCATCATGATAAGTTCATTAAGGATGTGGATGAATTCTAGAGGAATTGAAGCTGTACCCATATTTTATCGCAATAGTTTAGCTAAACTGGTTACAGAAAATGAAATGATTGGCCTCGTAGCAAGTTATATCAAGGAAAATTGATTTTTCAGATTCAGCATTAAAAAATATTATTTTTTAATTTTCTATACTTGTGATCCAGTATCAATACCAGACTCGATTGATAGCCAATGCTTAAAAGAGTACAAAATAAAAATTTTATTTCGTTATCTCCGATTTTCCTTTTCCAGAATCCAGAGATGGCTTAAGAACT
>CAZRLL010000289.1:0-3928 GCA_964600735.1 uncultured archaeon | reverse complement strand
GGTTACGAAATAGGTAATTCAGGATTATTAAACTCTCAAAAAATGTTAAACCACCCAGTATTTGTTAAGACCCAAAAATGGTTAAATAAACATGGCATGAAAGCCCTTCTTTTTGGACGAATTATACCGGTAATGCAGTATAACATTGTTAGTATGACCAGTGGAGTTACAAAGCTTGATAGGAAGAACTATTTAATTATCAATTTTATTACTGCAATTCCCTATGCCTTTTTATTTGCCTTCTTGGGTAGCAATGGTATTGAATATGCCTCAGAGTTTATAAGTTAAGTTAATTTTTGCATGTCTTTGTTTTTATGATCTGCAATGACGAGTAATATTTGTTCAATTGACTTTATTTTCAAACTTGCATATCTTCCCTTCTTCCCCCAATCCTCTTCAGACAATCCATCGATAAATTATATATTAGAAAATGCATCACGAATTTTACTTTCAGTTATGGGTTTTACAACATATGATTTTGCACCGATATTTGCTTTTATCTCTGGGGGTAATTCTTGTTGGGTTATCATAACGATATTTACAGAAGGTTTGAACTGTTTCAATCTGCGTGCAGTTTCTTTTCCATCAAAATCAGGCATGACAAAATCAAGGCATACTATATCCGGAGGATTTTCCTTGGCCTTTTTTACTCCTTCTTCACCATTAAACGCTGTTCCAACAATCTGGTGTCCCAATTTAGAGACAATATTTTGAAGTGCAGATACAGATAGACGAGAATCATCTATCACCAGTACTTTAGCCATAATTTTCGTTTTTTTCTTGTTTGTTATTATTATTTGGCTGTGAAGCAAATAAATTGTATAAATTTTATTGCTTCTTAACAATCACCGTTTTTTTTCGAATGTCTTGATGTGAACAAATTGAAAGATTCCCGATAGATTTTAAAAAAAACAATAATTCGAGAAAATGGTTTCACGTGATCTCTTTAAAGAAAATTAATGAAAATATGGAATTGGATCCTCAAACACTAAGAAATTTTGGGTTGGGGTTAATGCTGTTTTTTTATCTAAGTTTTACCCGGGGTTTTATTTATGTCGCAGTCAGTTTCTTGGTAGAAGATCTTGGTGAATATCTAACCGCATCTTTGGCTCTTATCCCAATGCTAGCTCTTGCGCTTCCAAATAAGTACTATACACTACGGATTAATATTTTCCCTTTCTCGGTGATTGTATGGCTTTTGGCCTCATACGTATCAATACTTGAACTTCAGTTGATATTATTGTTGTTGGGTTTTGCAATTGTGTATGGTAATATCAAATTTATCTTTCAAATCAACCAGAACCATAATTCAAGGTATGATTACACTGCATCTGTATTATGGGTAGTAATTATTGATCAAGCTATTCGTTCCGTAAATGGGGGATCTGATCCTACTATGGGGATGAGTACAATAAGTACCATAATTACTACTTTATTTACCATTATTGTTTTTATTTACCTATTCACCAATCGAAATCGAATTGAATTAGTAGATCAGATAGATAATCTTCCTCATTATTCTAGTAACATGGCTATATTAGCCTTTTTTTTTAACCTGCTGGCATTTTTCTTATTCTTTGCTAATCCGGGAGTTATATCATTAAATTTAAACTGGTATGATCCTTCCGTTATTACATTCTTTAGCCTCGTTAATGGTTTGATTGTTTATCTACTATATCATTTTAGGATAAGATGGATGAATTACAAGAGATTAGTATATCCTATCGCAGCGATGGTTTTGGTATTTTCCATATGGTTGTTTCCGTGGTTTGATCTAAAGATTATTTTTTGGATTCTCGGTTATAGTGCCTGTATTGTCCTGTTAATTGCTTCGGCAGATGCATATGGTAAGGGTAGTAATCTAGGCATAACTACTGCGATTATAGTGGGTATTGTGATTAATATAATATTAATATTGCAAATACTATTGACTGAAGCAATAATGTTGATGTTGACTGTTGGTATTTTGGGAGGAGTGCTTGCTAATTTGGCTCATTTTCTGGAAGATAAAAAGGAGGTATCATTGTGAAGAGGTCCAAGATGTTTATTGGGATAATATTCATATTATTGAGTTGTGCTCCTTTAATTCCAACTTCACCAAACAAAGATGAAACCGTTTTTATTCCTAATGGGAGAGAAATTAAAGTCATGAATTTTAATCTCCATTTTGGTGTTGAACTTGACAAAGGATACGCCTTGGATGGATTTAGAAATGTAATACTTGATCAGCAAGCAAATATTGTCGGTTTTCAAGAAGTAACCATCACCTCAGGAGTAAACGGATTCGCTCCCATGTTCATGGATTTGAAAATCATGATGGATGAGATCGGCTTCAAATATTATTATCTCCAGCAAGAAGATAGCAGTCTGCTAAGAAATGCAGTTTTCAGTCAATTTCCTATTCAAAATGAACATACTCATATCTTTGACACCCGTGTTCGTCTTTCACGGAGTCTGCTTGATGTGGAAGTGGATATCAATGGAATTGTCACACATGTACTAGTTACCCACTTAACTCATTTACCAGAAGATAAAACCGGTGAGGAACGAATAAAGCAAGTAAAAGAGATAGTTGCATATTTATCAAAATATAATTTGAGTGAGGAACGAATTATTTTGATGGGGGATTTTAATTCTCAACCAGATTTTCCCGAGTTGAATCTGTTAACTAAATACCTTATCGATGGATGGAACGCATCAAACCCTACTGAAGATGGTTTCACTTTTCCTTCAGATGAACCTGAAATCAGAATTGACTATCTTTTATTCAGTTTATTGATTAATATCGATAAATGTAGTGTTCCCTCAACTACTGTTTCAGATCATCGACCCCTAATCTGTGAAATCAGTTTATGATCAAATCCACCAAACAATCTTATCATTGATTAGTAAATGAGTATAACCGCTATTGATCAAAATAAAATATTGTTATATAATATATCCTCCTAACCATTCTATTCAAACTTAACCATTAAAACAAATTTTAGGAAAAATTATAATTAATTAACTTAATAATCAAAAAATATTCAATACTCCAAATATCAATACAAAGGAGACATTGAACTTAATAAGCAATGAACAATTGGGGAAATACACACCAATGAATGAAAATCAGCTTCTTTGTGTGATTCCTGCATACAATGAAGAAGGACGGATAGGTAAATTAGTAAGAAAAGTTATACCTCTTACTGAAAAAGTAATCGTAGTCAATGACGGTTCTACTGATAATACCTATGAAGAACTAAAATCAGCTGGTGTGGAGATAATTTCTCATTCCAGAAACCTAGGAAAAGGACAGGCGATCCGAACTGGGATGGATTATTTTCTTAAGAAATCTAATTACGAATTTTTAGTATTTCTTGATGGGGATGGTCAACACGATCCAGAAGACATCCCAAAATTTTTGAAAAAAATGATGGATGATCCAGAATGTGATATTGTAATTGCTTCCAGATTTAAAACTAGAGAATGGCAAGAAAACATGCCTTTTTCTAGGAAATTATCCAATTTAATGTCAAGGTTTGGATTGTGGTTGTTGTACAATGGTTTGGTGATTGAAGACCCCCAAAATGGGTTCAGGGCATATCGCAGGCGTACTATTAATCACATGCAATTTTATACCCATAGGTTTGAGGCCGAAACTGAAATTTTGATTGAATCATATCTTATGGGATTTAAATTTGATGTGGTCAATATTCAAAGCATTTACGATAAGCAGCATTCAGATTCCAATTTCTCACTATTTTACGATACTTGGAAAATACCTGGAATCATGATCAAGTTATTTTTAAAACGAAAACCATGGCTATATCGTGAATATCAACGGAAATTATACTACCGAATACACAATTCAAAATGATTGATGAATAATTTATCTTGATGAAAATAAAAAAATGAATGAAATTAGTAGAAATTGAATTTTTATACT
>CAZRLL010000288.1:0-3943 GCA_964600735.1 uncultured archaeon | reverse complement strand
ATATTCTAGCAAATACTTAATTGAAAGAATTATTTTCTAAGATATTGACTGGATCGATTACTCCGATACTAATAGGAATGAATGGATTACTTGCAAATTATTCATATAAATTTGATTCTAAGAGCAATATTTTCTCTTTATCGATTTAACTACTTTACTTGCAAACAAATTATCAAATGATCGTTTCATTCTTTCTATCCTTTACTAATAACACAATTAACACAACTTCAATTAATTTCACAGCAAATCCCAGTAGTGCAATTACAGCTGGATAATTCTATCGATTTTATTTTACAGTAAATTGCGCAATTTCTTTTTGAGAGTTTTCGGCTTGTGTTGTAAGTTCTTGGGCAGCCGAACTTAATTCTTCTATGGTTGAGGTCATCTCTTCAGCCGCTGCTGCTACTTCCTCTGCTGAGGCTGCTGTTTCTTCAGAAACAGAAACTACATTAACCATTGAACTAGAAATCTTATCAAATGAATTTTGCAACTTATCTGCGATCTCATTAGCTACTATTGCTATTTGCTCTGCGGCTGACTTGGACTGATCACTTAATTTTCGTACATTTTCTGCAACCACCGCAAAACCTCTACCATAATCACCAGCACGAGATGCTTCAATTCCAGCGTTTAGTGCGAGGATGTTGGTTTGCAAGGCAATTTGTGATACTTCTTCTGTATTTGCCTGGATTTTTTTAATGATCCCATCAACCATTGAGTTGATACCATTAATATCCTCATTAACATCAGCAATCAACTCAGTTTGGCTGGTTGCACCGTTGGACATTGCCTGGGATGTACTAGCTACTTCTTCGGCACTAGCATTGATTTCTTCAGCTCCAGAGAGTAAATCTTCACTGGTAGTATTTAGTATTTCATTTGCATTACCGATTGATGATATAATGGACAATAATGATGTTTTCATAGCATCCACATTTACACCCAAGTTTACTAATTCTAATGCAGGTCGTTTTTCGAATGCAAACGATGTGGTTAAATCACCTCTGCCTATAGTTGCCACTTCATCTTCTAATTTGTAAATCGGAGTAGTTAAACCTCGGGTCATCCATAAAGTTATTCCGATGCTAACTATTACTCCAAGAACAATTACAACAACTGCCATGATTAGAATTGATTGTACAGCGTCGTCCACTTGACCTTGTTGCGTTTTTCTTAATAATACAGCATCTTCCTCAAGTTCATCAGCAAGTGCCTGAACTATTTTAGCTGTATCATCAACGTTACCCATTTTAGTATCAATATCATCATCCAACGTGACTAATGAGGTTAAGAACGCACTATAAGCTATCCAGTCATTCTTATATTCATTTTTTCTAACCTCGGTTATTAAGGTGAGAGAGGTAATAATTGTATTGAACTCTGTTATATCAGAGGACATTTCTGTAAGATGTACCTGGTAATCCTCACCTAACAATCGACTTCCTAAATATTCATTTTCATTTAATCTAATAGTTTGATATAAGCTTACTAATTTGAAATATTGGATCTCAGTCATCAGATTTGTAGTATAATCCTCAAGTGCATCTTCTATTAATTCATCACCGGAAGATTTCATGTCTCCAACAACACCTTTACTGTCTCCAAAAACTCCTCCTCCTCGTCCAATACGAATATTAGAAATTTCATCCGCCAGTGTATTGTAAAGATTTATATTTGTTATTATTTGATCTGCATCATCAAACATTTCATCATTAAGCTGAAGTGTTTTAACATGGTTTGCTAGAGCAATCACCTCCTGCACATATTCATCATGGTCATCAAGAATACTCTGATCCCCGGTAGCCCAAAACTCTTTCTCTGCTCGCAGAGCTTTACCAAGACTTATAGTAATTTCCATTGCAGTATCATCAAGCTCAACTGCACTGTCGAGTAAAACATTGTACTCTTCAGCAGTATTTATTAACCCCACAATGCTAACTCCTCCAACAATCAGGAGGAATAGAATTATTAGGCCAAATCCCCTTCCGATTACAATCGATAATCGAGTTCCTTTTGTTTTATCTTCAAGTTTTTTTCCTGTCGTTTCAGTTGACATTTCTAGAAGGTTACGACATACCGATATATATTATGTATTTATGTTGAGATATTTCAAAGTCTGATTAGTAATTCAAATCGTGAATTCTCTCAAAAAATAAACATATTATAGTAAATACTATAATAATTATATGAATTTGAAAAAATTGACAACATTATTCGGATAATTGATTGAAATATAATTTCAATTAAATATTTTTGATAAATTTTTACATATTGGAGATCGTATTATTGATTATAGGGTCTCGTAATGGGTTGTCTTTGAGTTTTAATTTCTCAAATTTTCTCCGATTTGCGATTTAATCTGGGAGCTCTCTCAACCGATTCCCACTTACATCGAGTTCCTGAAGACTGAATAAATTACCTATAATATCAGGGATATTAGTCAGACGATTATTGCTTAGGTTCAGTGATTATTTTATAAATGTCTGTGATAATTGACCTATTAATTAATCTTATGTAGTGTAATTATTAATAGAGCATAATGGATATTATTACATCAAAGAAAATTCAAAATCCCTTCATTCTAAAACTTCAAACACGATTAGCAGATACAGATAATCTTGGTCACCTAAATAATGTGGCATATATCGAGTTTCTAGAGACTGCTCGTACCGAATGGTACGCTCACGTGAAGGGAGATAGAGTAAGCCTTGATAGCTCTGGCTGGGATTGGATTTTGGGTGGGATTCAAATTAAATTTATCAAAGAAGCCTGTCTTTCAGATTTGATTACTGTTCGTATGTGGTGTTCTCGAATTGGATCAAAATCATGGGACTTTTCCTATGCGATTATGAATCAAAAAGATGAATTGATCTCACAAGCCTTAACTTCACAAATTGGCTTCAACTATGAAGAAAAAAGAAGTAAAATGATACCAGAAGATATTTTAGAGGATTTAAGATCAAGACCAGGCGATGCTTGGTAGTACAGATCGAATGATGTTGTTGTTTACAAATAACTCTAAAATTAATATTAGTTGCTGGCAATTAAATAAAAAAGAATTCTAAGCAATATGGCAAATATAAACATAATTACGAGATCGAGTTCAATTTAGTTTGATGACAGCCACAATTGAAGAACTGTCTTCTGGTGCTCAAGAGTTAACAAATCAAGCTGAAATCTCGCAAAAAAATGTTCAACGTTTCAAAGTAAAATAGGGAAGCTAAAGTCGATAAATTTCGGTGTTTCATTACTTACAAAAAGAGAAAAAAGATTTGAATGTAGATGTACTAAAATATACTGAGTTATTAGAAATGAGTGTAAATATTATAAATAGAGATAAATCATCCAATTTTGTTAGAAACTGTTCAGTTATAATTTTTATTCGATGCCGTATTTCCTCACGATCTCTGAAATGAACGCAAACGCTTCTTCATTACAACCTTCCAGATCTTCCGAATATTCCATGTGAAATTCAAAGGCGAGATCTTTTAATTCTTCATCGCTTTTGTCCTGATTATTTATAATTGCAATCAATGAATCGTATGCTTCGGGATGACAAGCATCTATTTCGTCACCAAACCTCTCCTGTAATTTTGAGAGCATACTATATAGGTGATCATTTTGATGAACGTCTAATTTATGCATCATTTAGTACCTCTTGCTTAATATTACACAACCGTAGTATATAATATATAGCGAAATAAATATTATCAAAGACAATTTGGATTACTATAATATCATTGACCATATTTTCATAAATTCTTATTTTTCAATTTTAGTTATTTCTAAATACTAGTTCTCTATTATTACGCCTCTAGAAGATGATTGGCAGAGCATTATCGGCATGAGTAAAATCGTATATACGAAGCAATTATTGTAATTCTGTTGTTGGGATTATTCGTAAATCTTTGCTATTTTAGCGCGAAATAGCTTCCCTAAATCT
>CAZRLL010000287.1:0-3953 GCA_964600735.1 uncultured archaeon | reverse complement strand
AAGGGCATTAAAAATCTAAATAAAAAATTAAAAATAAAAACAAGAAAAAAACTAATCTCCGTAATTTGTTATTGTTAACTTAAAAATACTTAAAGTCATATTGTTTCCACCTAAAAATGACCATGATCGATTTTGGTAATATAAAGATTTTCATGATTATAGCTGCCGGGACGGCATTATTTTTTGCATTGCTCTATCATTATTTAAGCCTAGAAGAAGCCGATGAATAGTTCGATTAGTTCTGTTCCATCTAATTCATATACTATTTTTAATTTTACTCCTTGCCTCGAGTAATAACCAGACAAACGCGTCGTATACTCCAATCCCAGATATTGCGCTCACATCAAATGCTTTTATAGCTCTTTGTAGTTGACCAAAGGCAAGCAATCTCTCAATTGCATCAGCGGATAATGCATTTTCCAGATCCTGTTTATTTGCGAGAAAAAGTACAGGTACATTGCTTTCTTCATAAACCATTGTTTGATGGAATAGTTTGTTAATAGTAGCAATACTCTTGAATTGAGTTGCATCAACCACAAATATAATTCCATCAAGATTATGAAGATAATTCTGCCATTGACGCCAGTATGCCTGTTGACCTGGCACATCAATTAAAATGATATCCAACCTTCCGTAATTGATTTTATAAAAGGTGAATGCCAAGGTAGGTTTACGAGAGACTGTTTCTATGGATCCTTTGTCCAAAAACTCAATTAGTGTGGTTTTACCTGCACCTGATAATCCAATTACAAGTATCCTAGCCTTTCTTCCCTCAGGCCAATTTATGGAATTTAATCCTGATCTTAATAAGGTAGCACGAACATTTTTGATTTGCAGGTCATCAGTATCATTTTCAATATTCATACCGTTTAATTTTCCACAAATATTATGTTTTCATTGTAAACAAACTAAAAGTAATTTTATAATACATAAATGACTCTATTTTTAGTTATTAGGATGAATAAAAAGGGGTAATTTCTGATATTGGCTGATCAATATAGTATGTTTGATTACAAATTTAGCTCCACACATTTTCTCGTCTAGAATTATGGAAAGGTTTGATAAAAATCCCTATTTAACAACTAAATCCATCAATTAATAAACAAAAAATAATACTAATCAGGAGGTCTTATCTAATTCAACCTCATAAACGAAAATTATTTTTGAAGCAATTATAAAATTGAGGAAAATTTTGAATTTATTTACCTAGAAAAATTAATATCTTACACAGAAGGAATGCTAGGCGGAAAACGGACCAAAGAGTGGCGACTCAAAACTGATTGCACGGTTTGATTTTCCCAAAATGTACGTATAGTGCAAACTATACGCAAAAAATGGCGTGATTTTGATCAATTCAAGAGTGAGTAAATAACTTAACAACTTGCTCTTTCATTTCACCAAAGATATCAATTCTGCCATCCCAAAATTTCAGCATTTGACCGTAATCTTCATCTATAAAATTCAAAATTTGAATTAGTCTGTGTCTAAATTCAGGAATATCTCTGTCCGTTAATAATACAGCAGCAATATTTTCTGAATGCTCTATCATAATTTGAAAACTACCCGCATCTACAGTGCGTAGAGATGTTTTTCCTGTTACTTCGGTAATTAATGACATGATTGCAGATAGAATACCACTTAGTATAACTCCCTCTATGTCTGATTCTACCCACATATCATCTAGTATTTTACCAATGATTATTAATCGTCCATCTAATGTTAATAACATGAATGTGGGGGGAGGGATTGGAATATTGCTCTCAATCATCGTTGAAAGTTCTTCAAAATTGGAAACCTCATTACTAGTATCCGTTGTTTGAATCTGTAGTTTCTCAATTGTATTTCTAATTGCAGAAATTAGCTTTGAGTTAATTACCCTTTTCCCAAAGAAGTTCAAGATCACTTCGGCTTCATCTAATATCTCAATTGCTTGAGGTATACGTGCGGAATAATTTTGTGGTTTTGCGTGAATGAACGACTTAATAATCAATCTTAATGCATCCCAAGCTCGGTATTCAGCATCTTTATAATTCCCTTCCATTCTAAATGTCAATGCTGTATGTATAATACTGAAACCGGTATGCATCTCTGTAGTGGCAGCATTATTTCGATAATTATCAGCCAAAGCCAAATCACCGGAGGAGAATGCTATTGTTGCCGCTGTTAGATATTGTCGGGATGCTTCCATCAAGAAATAATTGTTATGTGCCACTTGACCACAGTAGTCATACGCCTCTGCAATCCACTTTGGTGAGCTTATATTGACATCAGTTTGATTTATTGCCATATTATAATTTGATAAGGCTTGTTTTTGGTCATTTAAGTGATCATGAGCAAATCCAAACAAGCAGTAGTATATTTCCCTATTCGTATTTGTAGTTTCTTTCAGACGTTTCGTTGAGATTGGTGAGAGTGTATCCAAAATAAATTGACCAGGTTTTGGGAAATTCCTTTTGTAAATTACACTTTGTTTAATTCTACATGCAGTTTCCAATTCATATCTTTGATTATTGATTGCTAATGGAATGATTTGTTTGTAAAGTTCCAAGGCAAGGTGAAAATTATCCATTTTCCGGTAGCTTTCTGCTACAATATAACAAGCGTCTAGAAATTCATCTGGATCCGAGACAGTTTCTTCTTCTTTTAGTGATTGAATGCTTTCATATACATGAAAATATATCTTTTCTAAAGTAAAAAAATCCAATTCAATATTTGCACTCAAGATAGATATCATCTGTCCTAGCTCGTTAATATTGTGAGTTTGTGCTTTAAAACTTTCAAATGTTTCTAATATTTCATCAACAGACAATTCAGATTGCATATCCAGGGCTTCAGGTTCCGATAAAAGGTCGATCATCTCTGAAAAAAATCGTTTTGCAGAATATACAGTATGGCTTCCTCCTCTTTGAGCGATAGCTTTCATGGATTTTTTTACGCTCGTTCCGAGTTTCATCTCTCTTGTAAATAGACAATAGATCTTACTATCATGTGATTGATCTAAAATTTCATGAAATAATAATTTGCCATCTAGAAATTTCCTTGCTGAACCAGATTCTATCCGTCTTTTTAATATGTGGATCTTAATTTCGTGTAAAAGCTCTCTTAAATCCTCTTCCTCTATTGAATGCGTAGCATCATACAACTGTACCCAAACTATTCTCGATTTACTCCGTTCGCCAATCAACAATATCGATTCAGATATGAGGGTCTGGTACACTTAAATTGGATGTTTAATTGGACCTTGAATAAATTATGGAATTACAATATATTTATCTACCATTAAATTTTATTTTGATAAAATAAATTCAATTTTCTTTAATACTATTTGAAATACGAGTTATGTTGCAGATAATTCCTTTATAGCTTTAATTAACGAATCTAATAACGATCTCTCATCATCACTTAGTTGAGAATCTTCCATGGCAATTTTCTTTGTATCATTAATAATATTTTCTTCAATTTCCTTTAACCGATTCTTTTCCTCTTCTGTAATTATATTGTCTGAAACCGACGTAATTACTATCTTTACGTACTCTTGTAAGTAATCGTTTATACAAAATAAAATTTTTTTCTCATCCTCAGTAATGGCTTGATCTTCCATTGATTTATCAATTAAGTCTTCCATAATTGAATTTGCTTTCTGCAATTTTTCCATTACAATCTGGGTATCAGATGACATACCTTCATCCATGCAATAACTTAGAAATGATCCTTAAGAAAGTATATCTGTAAAAATTGGATAAAAATCACACTTATCCTTTTTTTTTTCATAAGTCTATCATTGAGAGTTTTATTATTCTGAAATATGCATTTTAAGTAATAAATCAATAATATGTTACTTCCCAGCATGGAAATTAGGTGTTACATCAGCATATTACTAATTCAATTAGAAAAAAATAAATATATTTTTTACTAACTAATCGATATGTCGATTATATTGAATCATTATGATC
>CAZRLL010000286.1:0-3960 GCA_964600735.1 uncultured archaeon | reverse complement strand
GTATACATTTACCCCCCTATTTGGTGATTTTGAAAAATTATGTTATTAGGGGGCTGAATGTCGCGTTATTTCAAGTATTTCATAGAATAAAGGATCATTTTCTCTTAAATAATTGTCAAGCATGTCTGGAATTGAATTTTTTTAATTAGAGTCGGAAAGGTTTAAAACGCGATTTGAGATGTATAATGTGCTTGAAACCTACATACGAAGAATTAGAGTTGATTGTAGTTAATCAAGCTAGACAAATTAATGAATTATTGGAAATAATCGATTCATTAACAAAAAAAGTGGAGACACTTGAAAAACTGCTTAATATCTATAATGGACCAAATACACCTTCATCACAGGTACCAGGCTATAAAAAAGCAAAAAAGGAGCATGAAAATCCCCAAAAAAAAATTTCAGGCAAAAAAAGAGGAAGAGAAAAAGGACATAAGGGTACAACATTGGTACTAGAACCAACTACGATCGTAAATGATTACATTCCAGAATGTAATGATTGCCATCATAGTATAGCTAAGAATATTCAAAAACACTACTACAGCTTTCAAGAGGTAGAATCTCCTGTAGAAATTAAATTAGATGTGATACAGCATAATGTGTTCAAAGCAATTTGTCCTAATTGTGGTTCTAAGGAAGAAACAGACAAGAATAATAAGGGTACCATTTTTGGGAAAAATATGAGATCCTTTGTGAGCCTCTTATACGAGGTTGGTAGGACCCCTCTTTCAGGTATTTCTCAAATTATTGAAGCATTTCTTAAACAAAAATTTTCGGAGAGTATGATCTATAAAGCACTATATGCAAATGCAATAGTCTTAGACAAGACAGTCAATGAGATAAAAAAAGAGGTATTAGCTTCTCCAACAATACATGTTGATGAAACTAGTTATCCAGTAATACAGGATGAAAGAAATCTTGGTTGGATTTGGGTATATGCTACTAAAACAGCAGTTTATTTTGATTTTGCTGATACAAGAGGCAAAAAAGAATTTGAAAGGAATATCGATCCGGGGGGGAGTGCAGTTATTACTGTGGATGGATATAATGCATATGCCTCATATCCTCTAAAACAAAGATGTTGGGCACATATTTTGAGAGAGAGTAAAGCTCTCTCAAAAAAATCAGACCTAGGATGGAATATTCATAATTTATTATCCTCGCTTTTTGTATCTATTCAGGAAACATTGCCAACAAAAAAGCCTAAGGGGATAAAAAAACATGGATTGTCAAAAATTAATGAGATACTAGATCTCAGAAATGAAGATGCGCAAATTATTGCATTCATGGATAAACTAGATCGTGCAAAAATTGAATTATTAACCGCAATAGATTATGACTATGTAGAGCTCACCAATAATCTGGCTGAACGATTGTTACGAAGTATAGTTATACAAAGAAAAATTAGAGGGTCCGTTGCTAGTGAGAATGGGAAAAAAATATTGATTAATCATGCTACGGCATTTCAAACATGGAAATTGAACAAAGTAAATCCATATGAAGAATTTCTAAAACTATTAGAAAATAATGACGCTTCAGCAGCATAATTTTCTGAGGGGGGTAAATGTATACTTGATTTCTTATGCTATAAATTCCATATTATGTAACTGATGCTCGGGAAGGGAATAATTATTAATAAATGTAAATGTAGAAATCCCAAAAAGTTAGTGAATTCTGACTCTAAGTGTCGAATGCTTCAATTTCATCTAAATCATCATAAGTTTTGATTGATAATTTATTAATTAGCGTTTTAACTTTATTAGCGGATAATTTTTTTGATGCACCATAAAGAAGAAAGTCAACGAGATAAAAACTTCACATTTCACATATAGAGTCTATTTCAGTCGATTGCTTTTAAATAAAAGTGATGAATGACTTATATATATTTATAAAAGCAGGAATTTTTCACAATAATATGGCTGTAACAAATCGAGAAGAAACCCAAAATGAGGTCAAAAACCGGGAGGACGGGCTATCTTTCAAAATAATCATTCAAAACTGTGTAGCATCAGTTAATCTATTTACCTCAATTAATCTAGTAAGCATATATCAACAATTAATAGATGACGATATCCTGGTTGTGAGCTTTAATCCTGAGCAATTTCCGGGTCTGATTTTAAAAACAAAAGTACCTAAAATTTCGTCTCTGGTCTTCTCCTCTGGAAAATTGGTGATTACGGGGGCAAAGTCGACAGAAATGGTCCACGACGCCGTTGACGCCGTCATGGTGATTTTGAAAGAATCAGGAACAAAGATTGAGGAAAAACCGGAAATCATTGTGCAAAATATCGTAGCATCTGGAAATTTCAATGATAGAACAATAAATCTTGAATTGGCATCCATGTGGTTGGAACAATCGATGTACGAACCAGAACAGTTTCCTGGCTTGATTTACAGGCTACCTGTCCCCAAAACAGTATTACTGTTGTTCCAGTCAGGTAATCTCGTATGTACCGGTGCAAAAACTGAGGACCAAGTTCACGAGGCAGTTCGTAAAACCTATGACGACTTGGACGAAATAGAGGCTTTCGATACTTAATAATCAATTATAACTTAAAGAAAATAATGACACCATTGAAAAATTAAAAATTTTATTCTTATAATTTTAGTATCAGATTGATTGTGAATTAAATTTTCACAGAATTTATATCTTCAAACGTAAACCAATTATCCTTATTAGAATAGTTGATCTATCGATTGGATCTGGATCTAATCCCTCAAACTTGATTATTTCAATGAGGACAATATATCACATACCAGCCCATCTCATATATTGTTGATCAGATAAATTTAATCTAACTTGGTAAACAGTTACAAATTTAATTTATTTGTCTTTATCCATTTTATCTGAAATAATAACAGCTACTGTAGGAGCTTTAATTTTGGTAAATAAATTCATATTAAATAAATATTTTTTGAAACCTAAAATATAACTTATTATATATACATACAACATTATATGTATGGCAACAATCCCAATAAATCTGGATACTGAGACTGTGAAGCGATTAGATACATTAGTTTCACAGGGAGTATACAAGAATCGCACAGAGGCGATTCGTGATCAAATAGAGAAAGGATTAGCTCTGATGCAAACGGTGATATTTCCTCAGAGAAGCACGAAATACAAAGAAGTGCTACGTAAATTGCTAGGTGAAAATACACCTCCCAATGTATTCAGAACATCGAAATCAGCAGTTCAATTAGTTTCAGATGGTCGAGAGCGATGAAAGTAGTTTATTTAGACACAAACCTGTATGTAGCCTTAATAAAACACAATGACGAAAACTATTCTGCTATTCAAAAAATCATCTCACAAGCACATCTATCATTTGTAACGTCAAGTATTACTTTGGTCGAATTAAGTTCTGTTTTATCAAGAGAATATGGAAATTTACATCTAGATCACTTTTTTAATGACGTTGATTTTGAATAAGATAACCTGTCTACTCAAATTATTTTATTCCTAATTGAATATTTAATTGCCAAAACCAAGACGACAATTATTCCTGATCCCCAAATCGAAATCTTGAATTATTTCCCCGAAAATTTTATGATCAATCCAACATACAAGATCGCAATATTAGAATCAGCCAAAATTCGACTTCGTTCATTAGATCTAATTCACTACGCTAATTCTTTTCACTATAATACAATCCAAAGAACAAAAATCGATTACATACTTTCAGGAGATAATCGTTTTATTAAGGATGGTCGATCATCCACCGGTACAAAAGATTTTACTTTCATTGATCCTAAAACAATTATAGAGTTGGAGTGCAACTAAATTTCCACTGAATTTATATCCTCGACCGGAAGCCAATCATCCATATTAGAATAGTTTGAAAAGTATCATTAATGCAAAAATGCTGGGATTTACTTAAATCATAACGCGTCAGATGTAATTCGATCCAGTCAATGTCTCTAGCAAATGATTATTCTTTCTAGCAAACACTTAAG
>CAZRLL010000285.1:0-3964 GCA_964600735.1 uncultured archaeon | reverse complement strand
ACATATTTGAAGTCGGCAACAACGGTGACTACTTTCTCAAAAGCAGTCATCTCACTAACTGGCTTGTCATAATAAGTACCATTAACGGATAAGTCTTCTCCACCTATCCATTGGTCTGCAACTTCCTTCCCACCTATTACCTTTATTGTGGAGTACAATACGGTTTTCACACCGTTAATTGCCATTGCCTCTAAATCGGACATAGCCCCATTCGCAATAGCCCCCATGAATGAATTAATTGTAAAGGGAACCTTCATATCAGATTCCAATCCAAGGAAATAATTCCAAGTCTGACCATTCTTTGCAGGACGTGCCAAAACATCAAAATTATTGAAATTCTGTGTAGGATCATAAGGCATTTCACCGATTGGTGCAGCATCATATCCCAAAGACCAACCCATACCAGCTATTAAGGATTCAATCAATTCTATCTTAATCTTATTTCTAGCAGGTCCAGTCCCAAGAAAAGTCAAGGGTTTATCAATCTGTAAAAGCCTGCTTTCCGTAAGTTTAGTAGGTGTCAACTTGTCTATTTTATGTGCCTCAGCAAAAGCCTTATATCCAGTAGTAGCCTCGGTATCCGGGAATAGCTCGTTAAGTTCTATTTCAAACCCAATAGCCGAGCCGAATACGATACCCCAAGCAGTAAGGAATGTCATCCTCATTTTTGCTATCTTCAGCATGTCCATGTACCTGAATAATTTAGTAACACTCTCAGGCAGACTCCATCGATTGGCGATAGCCTCCAACGATTGTTCATTGAAAACATTATCTCTCATGTCAGTTCCATTGAAATCAAGTCCGGCCTCTTCACCAAAGATCCCTGGGGCTGATATCATTTCTTGGAATGCCTCTCCCTCCGGTGTGAAGTGAGATTCTATCCAGTTTATGGCCTCCAAAATCTTGTCAACACCCTTCATCAGCAGATCCTTGATTTTACCCATTATCCAATCAAAGATTTTCTCCTTAATCCATTTAAATTGTGCAATATATAGTGTGGCATATGTTGCGAGTATATTATATGCAACCACACAGTACATCTGGGCAAGTAGTAAGACACCTTTGATCATCCATTTGCCTACTTCCCAGTAATTTTGGGCTTTGAATGAATCAGCCATTCCTTGATAAACTTCTTCAAGATCATCAATGAAAGCCTCTGCAGCATCTTCTAAATTGTTAGCAGTATTCTCGACCCAATCCATGGCTTTTTTCCATTTTGATTTTGATTTCTGTTTTTTAGCATCTTGATCCCGGTCAATCTGTTGCTGTTCCAATTTGTTCAGATGTTCTTGGTACCGTGGATCTTGAATCATCTGGGCATAAGCCAGACCAAATCCTTTACCTGGAGATCCAACGGTTCCATCGACTTTGGCATCTTTGGCATTCTCATCAGTAGTGGTATCAATATCTTTTATCTCAGTATCAAGATCAAACCAGCTGATTGTAATGTCCCTGGTATATGTACGGGCCATACTGGATCCATCCTCATGGATACTAACGTAGCCAAATGCCATATTATACTTAATTTCAAAGCCATCAGCCGTATATAATCTCAATATACCCTTATCAGGGTAAAGGAAACCAACATCTCCCTCCAGAGTGATGAAAGTAATCACATATGCAGCAGCATCAGAACTTATGGCAGTAAATTTACCAGAAAGGCTGACGCCATTATTATCTAATAACCTAACATCGCCCTGTTTACTGGGTAAGGCAATATCCGAGATGGAATTCAATCTGATTTCACCATTGTCGATCGTACTTCCTTCATCTAAACCAATTACCTGACTTCTTTCATCATAAGCAATAACTTCGGTATTATCTGGCATCGAAATGCGATAGCCATATAATTCGGTTTGAACTGATATACCAGATTCAGATAGTGTAATACGATCATCACGGTAACCAATCGAGCTATCAGTGAAGGAGACACTCATGGCTTTCTCTATGATTTCGGATTGTTCAACCGCCGGGATACCATTTGGTGATATACCAACACTATGAGTCCAACCACCAGTACTTTCATCTGCGGTTATCCATTGTTGAACCATAGCAGAACTCATTTGTGGTGTACCAGGATCAATAATAATTTGGGTAAACAGACTACCAGTATTGGAAAGGCCACTTTGAGGAGCAATCTTGGCACATGGACCAGCCAGACTCTTAAATCCAATGTATCTTTCTCTTTTAAGATGCATAGAACCCTCTGCGGTCTCAAACCAAGATGATTTTAATACTCTCATACCATCGATGTCTTTGTTTATATTTCCAAAACCACTGAACGCACCACCATTGCTAGTATCTAGTCCGAAATACTGTTTTTCCTGACTCTTATAATTCATCGGATCATATCTTGTGGGCTCAATTATAGCGTATATATTATCCGACATTCTTGTATTATCATCAATGTCCAATTTAACTCCAACATCAAGTGCTCCATCATTTATATGAGTGGCATTTTGCCCATCAGCAAGACCAGTTACATAACTAACCCTGACAAATCCGGAATCTTGGTATAAGCTGACATTCAATCTATCTAATCCATTTGCATCGTAATAAGTTGCAATTTCAACATTGGCAGTACGATCTTCAACTGCTGGAACAGATAAATCAAATTCAAGTCCATCTCTATCATCGTAAATATGCCATTTGGAATTACTTGCCATCTGCGGATCTTCTACCCATATTATCCGCAATCCCTGAATGAATACCATTTTCAGATTGGCAAGATCTTCAATAAGGAAGGAAAACCGAAGTTTAGGACCAAGAGTGGTATTCATACTTCCAGACATGTGTAATGTAGTAGTAGCCAAGAAAACACCAGTAGGCTCAGCAATGCCTTGTTCGTTGATCAAATCAGTGGCATATGCAGCCGCTGAAATCATAGGAATACCTTCCTCTCCAGTTGGACGGGCAGTATCAGCTTCAACCCCCACAATTTTGGCATGTACATCGGGATCTGATCTAAGTGGGAAGATTTCACCTGGTAATGGAACCATATCGTGCCATATACCGGTGTCATCATTCTTTACGTCATCGTGATAAGTATTATCAGCTACCGCACCGATCAAATCATCAATAATTGCCCAAGATGAGATATAATCCTCATCATTGTATTCAACCATTCCAGGCGCAGCTTCTCCGGTCAGAGTATAGTCCACTCCCTCATCTGCCATTATGGCAAAACCAACTATCCATTCGTCTACACTACCGTGGTCTATCCATCTATTAGCGGAATGATCCTCGGGGTGAATAGCGATTATAGTAATCCGGTTACTGCCACCTTTGATCAAGGTATCTATTATTACCTCATTGGTATCAGTGACATTTCCCAAAGTATTGATAGTGGTCACTAGATAATCATTAATATAAAATAGAGCAGGTAAATTGGTATAGAATCTTAATTTAGCTACTGCATCAACAGAAGATTCAATATAAGAAGTCAATAACGCAGTCTGAGTGCTAGAACTTGCAATTTCTAATTTTGATAAGTCAACACTACCAGTTCTTGATGTCCAGCTTTCGGACCATGTACTAAGAGAATTGTAATACGATGAACGTCTATCGGCAGACGGATAGAATTTCTCTGAGTTAATATTTTTCATCAAAATGGTATTATATATCTCAGCACCATTATCAGCGTGGAAGGCAATTCCCCTAATACCATCAAATCTACCCACATAATTGCCAATCTGCTTATAATATTCGAATGAAGAAGCAACTTTGTCTTCTAAATGAGCAAAATCCTCTTGCCTTGGTAAGCTAAACATTCTAGCTTGGAATATGCTGATAACCGATTGGATGTCTACTGTGGTAAAGTTGCCCCTAGGTGCATCGAGAACTATCCAGTTGTAATCTGCATAGTTGTTGAGTCCTATGTCATAATTGAACTCAGTCGGTGGGCAAGTATGATATCCACCTGCAGGTTCTCCAGAATCCACCACCCATGTGCAACTATATCGAT
>CAZRLL010000284.1:0-3973 GCA_964600735.1 uncultured archaeon | reverse complement strand
TTAATGGCAAGGTTGTACCAATAAATTTTATGGATTCAGGTGGAGGACCAGCATTGGGTACAGTTGCTGAAATGTTTCATTTACTTATGGATCATCCAGCGACTGATATGATTATTACTAGTAGATTTGGAGGTATTTCCAGCTGTGATATTTTTATTCAAGGATTAATTATGGCACTTCGAGATAGATACTTATCAAATAAAAGAATGATACCCGTCTTTGGAAGGATGGTGGGAACAGATCTAGCTGCAGCAGCAGCATTTTTGGAAAAAGCAAAGCTAGATACTCCAGAACCATTAAAATACCTGCATATTACAGTTGGAAACCAAAAAATAATGGCTGATGTAATTAAAGAAGGTATAGAATATGGTTTTAAGAAAAAATTAACCATTTCACCAATGAAATTTTGAGGAGTGAATTTTAAATGGATTACAAGAAAAAATTATCAGTTGAACAAGGATTATTATTTCATCTAATAAAACAAGTAAGACCTCAACTTGCAGAAAAAATAAAAGAGAGTAAACAAATCCAAACCATGATTGTTGGTCTTGGAAGGCAGGGAACAAGGCATGCAGGATTAATGATGGAATATGGAACAAATGTAACTTGTGGTGTCGCACCTGGAAGAGGAGGTACACGAGTACATGAGACGGTTCCAGTTTATGAAACTGCTAGACATGCTCTTGAAAATCACCCAGATATTGCTATTGCCAGTATTTGGAGACATTATTCCACTGCAAAAAATGCTACAATTGAAGTAATCAGATCTGGAGTTCCAATAATTGTGTTAATTTCTGAATTTATACCACTTAGAGATATAAGAGATATACTGGTAGAAGCTAGGAAATACAACACTGTATTATTTGGTGGGAATACCCCTGGAATAATTTTTCCTCCAGAAAATATAAAGATCGGAATGTTACCTGATATATTTCAACCCGAGGAGATAAATGGGAATATTGGTCCAAATGGTGTATCTGTAATTTCGAGAAGTGGGGCAATATTATATCATCTTTCAGATGCCTTAGCCAGTGCTGGTATATCACAAAATGCTGTGCTTGGTATTGGTGGTGATGGTGCTATCGGATCCCGTTTTGTTGATCTAGTATCTCTTGTAATGGAATTTGATGGGACAGACCTTGTAGTAATAGCAGGAGAAATTGGTGGTATGCAAGAGGAATTACTTGCTCTAGATATCCAAAATCACCCTGAAAAATATTCAAAACCATTAGTAGCCTTGATTTCCGGTTCTCAAGCACCAGAGGGAAAAACAATGGGACATGCTGGTGCTGTTGTTGCTCCCGGACAATCATATGGGACTCACCAATCGAAGAGGGAAATGCTCGAAAAAGCTGGAGTAACTGTTGTTAATCACCAGCATGATTTGATTGATGTAGTAAAGGATAGGCTCAAAAAAACGTATTTTAATATTGAAAATTATTTTGCAAAAATGAAAGAAAAATGGGCTGCAAAACCTCCAACAGAGACCTGGGGTACTTTAATCACTAATGTATTACCAAATAATCTTCTTATTCGTGGTTATCCTCTTCAGGAGATAATTCAAAAAAAGGGATTTATTGAAACAGCGTATCTACTTTCAGAGGGAGAATTTCCAGATCAAAAAACTTTAACATATCTAGAGTTAATTGCGTTAAATGCAGCAAAGGATAAAGAACCTGAAAATATTCCCCAAAGCTCTGATCTATCAAAGAATATTGCGTTATCTCTTCTAATGGATGAAAAAATAGGAAAGTATTTCAGAACTGATCATCCGCACATGGATAAAATTGCTTATACTCTTGGTCGTGTTGCTAGATATTTTTCTGCAATATTCGATAATCAAAAGCTACTAAATAACTTAACTGACAATACTAATTATTCTGATTTAATTTATCTTGCACTCGTTGGAGATTCCAATTCAGATCAGAGAAAGATACGCTTGCTGGAAGGGATGGTTACTGCATGTGTGGATCATGGAGTTTCACCTCCTTCTACACAAGCGACAAGAATCCTGTCTTCAGTTAGACCATTTTTTGAGGTTGCATTATCTGCAGGAATTATGGCAATTACTGATGTTCATGGTGGAGCTGGTCAAAAAGCAGCCGAATTTTTTGGATCTGTTATAGAAAAAGCAAATATGGGGAATATTGATTTTGAGGAAGCCATATTTGAGAGAATGCGTGAGATAATCAAAATTGGTCAGCGGATTGAAGGATTAGGGCATCGGATTCACACGCAAGACCCTAGAAGAGATGTATTATGGCAACTAGCGGAAGAAGCCGGGTATGCGAAAAGCTGTGTATCGGTTTCTAAGCTTATGAGTGAGGCTTTTTACCGGGTTCGTGGTATGATCCTCCCTATCAATGTGGATGGCGTAATAGGTGCAATTGTCGCTGATATGGATATTGATTTAAAAATAGCAAAAGCAATTTTTATTTTTGGACGAATTGCTGGATTAGCTGCGCATTACTTTGAAGAAATCGAATCACAAGCTCAGATGAGAAGAATAGATTTCAACCAAGTAATCTACAAGGGTAATGAACTCAGACAAATTATCGAAAGTTAAGGTAATAATAACTCGTCGATTTTGTTGAGCAACACATTCTGTTTAAACGGTTTAGATAGAAATCGCATAAAATTTTCATCTATTTGCATTTCTCTTAAAAACTCGTCAATATATCCAGAGATAAATAAAACTTTAAGGTCAGGATTTTTTTTATTAAGTTGGTGATATAATTCAATTCCACTCAATTTAGGCATTATTATATCCGTGATTAACAGATCAATATTATCTTCTATCCGATCGAAAATTTCGATTGCCATATCTGGATAATTCGTCTCATATACCTGATAACCAGACCTTCGAAGCATTTTTGCCACAACATCTGTTATGATACTCTCATCATCAACCAATAAAATCGTTCCGAATCGATATTTCTCATCTCTAGTAGCAATTTCACGATCAATTTGATGAATTTCAGTCTCAATTCTTGGTAAAAAGATATCAAAGGAGGTTCCTTTCATAATTTGACTAGATACGGTGATTGTACCTTCAAATTGTTTTATTATGCCTAGTACTATTGATAAACCAAGACCTGTACCTATTTTCTTTGTTGTATAAAATGGTTCAAAAAGATGGTCTATCTCATCGTCATTCAATCCTTTACCACTATCTCTAACTGAAAGATGAACATATTCGTTTGGTTCGATATTCCCAAATTTGGTAGATATTGTTTTTTTAATCGTTTCATGACTCAGAACAATGTATATTTTGCCATGGTCAACAATTGCTTCTTTGGAATTAATTACCAAATTTATTATTACTTGTTCAATTTGACCGGGATCAGCGTAAATTACACTTGGTTGTGATGGTAAGCTTATATCTAAGATAATCTTCTCACCTATAAGGCGATGAAGAAAGTTAATCAAATTATTAAGAGTTGAGTTTAAATTAAACGCTACGGGTTCTATTACCTGTTTTCTAGTAAATGCAAGAAGTTGATTTGTTAACGAGGATCCCCTCAATGCTATTTCATTAATCTCTCTGATAAAAATTTGAGATTCCTTATCATTTACACGGGTAAGTAATAGATCAGAATAACCAAGAATACCTGTTAATAGGTTATTGAAATCATGAGCTATTCCACCTGCCAATCTCCAAATAGCTTCCATTTTCTGAGTTTGAATTAATTGCTCCTCAGCTTTTTTCTGTTGGGTAATATCCTTTTGAACACCTATAAAATTGGTGATTTCACCATCTTCATTTTTCAAAGGTGCAATCGTGACTGATGCCCAGTAAAAGCCATTATCCTTTTTTTTGTTTTTAAAAACACCCTCCCAATCATTCCCAGATAAAATTGTGTCCCATAATGATTTGTATTCGGCTGATGAAGTATAACCAGTTTTCATTATCTTTAGATCTTTACCAAGTACTTCATCAATTGAATATCCTGTGATCTGTGAAAATTTAGGA
>CAZRLL010000283.1:3825-3992 GCA_964600735.1 uncultured archaeon | reverse complement strand
ACAATCAAGTTGAAACTTGGGTTTGCAGAAAAAAACGCATGAAGTGAGTAATATATATCGATAATTGATATAAAAACGAAGTAAAAGCCAAAATATCTTCTTCACTAATGTTCATGGAATTGTTTAATTTGTGTGAATTAGATAGGAGTAGGTAATGCTTAGATACT
>CAZRLL010000283.1:0-3815 GCA_964600735.1 uncultured archaeon | reverse complement strand
CAATCAAGCTGAAACTTGGGTTTGCAGAAAAAAACGCATGAAGTGAGTATATTATTCAAGCAAATCAATTTGATTAAATACCAAGAGATAACGCTTTTCTCCTAAAATCTATATCTTCACAAATTTTCTATTAAATTAAATTTTTAACTGGAACGAACTCTATTTCTCCATCAAATTTAGAATGGAAAATTGAACGAAGTATTCCAATATATTCAGTATCTAAATACAAACGGATTTCTAAAGTATGCATTGTTATTAAATAATCCACTGATATTATGAAAATCTCCCCTTTATCTTCTAAATCAAAAACAAACAAACAAGAACATGTTTTTCCTGAACTATGAACACAGTATTTCTTTTTTGCCCCATAGGATGCAGAGACTTTATTATCTTTAAGTGATGATATTATATCATCTATTGATACCACTAATTCTGTTTTCAATTTAATTAATACCTTTAACTCCTCAAATAATTGTACATTTTGGAATTTCTTTGTTTTAAAAACCTTAAAACCATCATTTATTATTTTTCTGCTGGTATTATCATGTATCCCTAAATTATATGAAAGTTCATTTGTATTTATTGTTGGATTGCCTATTATCCAATTTAATTTTTTATTTTTATTATTAATCAAAACGATCTACTCATTAAATATTTCAAGTCCATTTTATCAATATATAGTGGAATTATATGTATAAATTTCTTTAAAATAAATTGAAACAATAAAATATATTTCATTTTATTTCGAAAAGGCAAAAATTTTTTCCTCGGTACAATTAATTTGCTGCACATAGGGACAATCTCACTATTTAGGAGTTTGCATTCTGTCGTGATGTTCTTTTATAGGTATGAATACACTTAATTTTTTTTGTGTTATTATAATTGTTACCATTTGTTGATCCCTAAACGCCATAAATTTCAATTGTACAGTGATTTATAATTTTATAAATTTATTTAAAAAGAACATGGAAGAATAATTAATCACAAATATGTTAAATATTAACAAATGTTAGGTATATATTTCAAACATTATGTTGATTTCTCACAATAATTATTATAGATTTTAACAATATATATAAATTCTATAGCATATGCACCGATATTCAAAACTAAATTATGGATAAATGATGACTAAAATTACGAGGGGGGGTTCATCAGATCAAGTTAATAAAACGATCGAACAATTAAGAAAATCTGAGAATAAATTCCGGATAGTTGCTGATTTTACTGTAGATTGGGAATGCTGGATAAATCAAAAAGACGAACTTGTGTATATTTCACCATCGTGTGAAAATATAACGGGTTATTCAGTTAACGAATTTTATTCAAATCCAAATTTGATTATCGATATTTCCCATCCCGATGATAGAGAATTTATGCTTTCACATCACGATAAGATAAAAAATTCAGAACATATCGCAGATATTGCATTTAGAATTATCACAAAAAATGGAGATATTCGTTGGATAGAACGCAAATGTCAACCTGTCTATGGTATCAATCGAGAAAATCTTGGACGTAGATCGAGTAACAGGGACATAACAGAAAGGCAATCAATTGAGAAAAAATTAAAAGAAGATGAAGAAAAATTCCGGATAATTGCTGATTTTGCTATAGATTGGGAATACTGGATAAATCAAAAGAAAGAACTTGTGTACATTTCTCCATCATGTGAAAATATTTCGGGTTATTCAGCTGACGAATTTTATACAAATCCAAATTTGTATATTGATATCACACATCCAGAGGATAGAGAAATTAGATTTAAACATAATAAAAGGGTAAAAAATTCTGAGTTTGTCGACGTAATTGAATTTCGAATTATCACAAAATATGGGGATATTCGATGGGTAAGTCACAAGTGTCAGCCAATCTATGGTGTCAATCAAAAATATCTTGGCCATAGAGGGAGTAATAGGGATATAACTGAAAGAAAGAAAATTAGTATGGAATTAAAAGAATCAGAAAAAAAATTCCGTAGGTTTGTCGAAAATTCACCTAACAGAATTTTACTTACTGATCTAAATGGTATTATCAAGTATATAAATCATATTCCTCATTATGTTACATTGAAAAGAGTAATTGGAGAAAGTATATTCCAATTTATCATTTATAATCAAAGAGAAAACTATAAAAAAGTATTTGAAAAATCAATCAAAAACAAACGTGTTACACAAATAGAATCTGAAAGTATATTCGGAAATACTTTTATCTATCAATTCATTCCATTTTTACACAATGATATAATTGATGAAGTATTCATTATTGGAATTGATATTACTGAACGCAAAAAATTATTGGAAGAAAGATCCCTAGCACAAAGATTCGAATCTATTGGTCAATTAGCTGGAGGGATAGCTCATGACTATAACAATATTCTGGTGACAATTTTGGGAAATATTGAGTTACTCCAATTGGGAATTGAATTAAATAGTGAACAAAAAGAAATATTTAAAGAACTCTCCTTAGCAATAAAAAGAGCAACTGAATTAACAAGCCATCTCCTCATTTTCTCTAAAGGTGGATTATCGAGAACAAAATTGCAATCATTAAAGGAAATCATTAACGTTGTAGTTCCATTTACAATGAGTGGTTCTAATTCCAAGTGTAATATCAAATATATTGATCCAATTCCCTGGGTTGACGTTAATGCTGGACAGCTGAATCGAGTATTCAATAATCTTCTTCTAAATGCAATTCAATCCATGCCTGACGGAGGAATTATTGATCTATCAGTAAAATCAGTTGAGATTACCGACCATCCAACCATCAAAAATGGAAAATATGTCGAAATTGTTATACAAGATCATGGTTGTGGTATCCATCCAGAAAATCATGATAAAATATTTAATCCTTATTTCACAACAAAATCTTCTGGGAATGGTCTAGGACTGACAGCATCCTATTCCATTATAAAAAATCATAAAGGTTATATAACATTTACATCAGTAGAAAACGTCGGTACGACTTTTTCCGTTTACCTTCTAGCAATTGATGAAATATTAGACCAAGAGAAAAAGAAAAAAAAGAAAAAAGATCCCGGTATCGGTAAAAAATTTACTCAAGTGGCAAGAATCTTAATCATGGACGACGATACACAAATTCATAAAACCTTAAATCGCATATTGCAAAAAATCAATATACAAGTTGAATCTGCATTTGATGGTCAAGAAACTCTGAAAAAATATAAAAATGCAATTGCAGACGATAATAAGTTTGATTTGGTTATCATGGATTTAACAATTCCTGGAGGTATGGGTGGTAAAGAAACTATTAAACATCTTCGTAAAGTGGATCCAAAGGCAAAAGTTATTGTTTCAAGTGGATATTCTGATGACCCAATTATGGCAAACTATAAATTATATGGTTTCGACGAGGTAATGGCAAAACCATATTCAATAGACAAATTAAAAGAAGTTATCTCAAAATTTCTTTAATTGATAGATATCAATCCATTTACAAGGAAAAGGAGACTCTGATTAAAGTTTGCATATACTGGATGTCGGTGTCACGCATTCTAGAACTATGTACAGCTTTCCCTACACAGCCACCAATGTACAATTGAAAAGTCATTAATCGGTTAATAATTAATGAGATTAGTTTTTAAACTAATTATGTTATGAAATTTTTATTAATATAATCTGAAACTGTTAATTTGATGGAATTAAATGATTTTCGTAATTATGGTCATCAATTAGTGGACTGGATGGCTGATTATTTTGAAAAAATAGAAGAATACCCAGTAAAATCACAGGTTAAACCCAAGGAAATAATTAATCAGTTACCTCTAAATATTCCATCATCTGGAGAAGATT
>CAZRLL010000282.1:0-4031 GCA_964600735.1 uncultured archaeon | reverse complement strand
CGAGGATATCAGATTCAGCAATGATTTTGATATTTCCATTATTGATAATTGAATATGGCTTTTCACCCGTACAGTTAGGGGTAGCTATCTCTATGTTTACCTTATTTTGGACTGTAGGGATAGGGTTGGCTGGTCCCTTTTCTGATACAGTTGGTCGAAAAATACCACTAGTAATCGGATTATTTCTTGAAGCACTAGGATTATTAGTGATGTTTGCACTGGGACTAAATAACTGGTTTCCTCTAATTATTTTTGGTACAATAATTGCTGGTTTGGGTAGGGGAATTTACTTTCCAATTCCACCATCTGCCACAACTGATTTTGTTTCACCCAAATATCGTGGATTAGCTTTAGGATTGTATCGATTTGTATTGGATTTTGGATATGTCGTGGGTGCTATCCTTTTAGTAATTTTAGTAGAACCACGATCTTCAGATGATATTGAACTTCCGGATTTACTACAACCCATAATGATTATTGTTGTTATTATTCTCGCAATTCAAGGATTGTTGATCGCTCTGTTCTTTAAAGATCCTCGACCCGGTTTTAAACAATTTCCGCAGGTCAAGGGGCACCTCAAATTGATTAATCAAACCATTAACCACATTTCTCAGGGTATTTACAATTACACTGAGGGGAATAATTCTAAAGCCAAAGAAGGAGAATTATTGGCAAAATCATTTGAGCGAGAAGCAGACACGGTTTTAGAATATATGACGCAAGCTACTTATTCTGGAATCTGGGATGCACCCGACGCATTGGAAATATTACAATTTTCAACAAAGGTTGATAAGGCAGCAGGTCATACCATTAGAGCAATAAGGAAATTATTAATGGTTAAAGATACTTTACCAAATTATTTTATGGCGAAGTTAAGACAATATGCAGTAATTCTTGATATCCTGATGGAAACTACTTTAGAAACCTTCGATTTGCTACCCGTTCGCATAAATCTTGCTGTTGAGCAGAGTTATCAGGTGAATTATGTTGAAGAATTCCTTGATGATATTCATCGGCAATTATGGCAAGAAATAATCAAAATGGTGGACAAAGTATCTCCACTTACTTTATTGTTGTTAAGTCAAGCGATTGATTCTTTGGAAAAGGGAGCAAATACACTCGAAGATGCAGCAGAGCTGGTAAGATTAATATCATTCAAACATTAGAATTGCCAAGCACCTAGTGCGCTCAATTGGTAGGGTGATAGTACATGGTTTTGATCATCAGGGAATTCGGTAAATATCGACATAGGGGAAGAGATTATGCTAGCATAATTTTCAAATATTGATTTTGTTTTTGAATGTAGGGTCAAAGTATAAAGCTGTAAAACCTGAATTATCATCCCTGAAACAAAAACTATCAAAAAGAACTGCATTATATCGGTTCCTAAAATTAATAGCAATTGAATTTGATGAAAAATCGCTAAGAATAGTAAAATTATATTAACTGATCTTGCTGTATTGTCTAAATTTCTTACTTTTATGGTTACAATAGCAAATCCAAGGATAATTATAATATAAGATAGGGTGACTACAGCAAAGAACGTTTGGAGTTGTAATTCTTCCGTTGTGTAATTATGATTATTGATTACCTTATTGAATGCATATATAATAAGAGAGCCGATAAGGAAAAAATAAAGAGTCATGCAGTAATTGGAAAACATTGTAAAATTAAACCAATAATTATTTTTTTTCAGCGTCGCACGTAACTGCCTGTAATCGATACTATTTGGAAAAATGGGATTATATGCTTGACTCATATCATTCCACTTATTGTATTATATGATAGACCTTAATAAATGATAGTTCTGATCTTTCATCATAAAGAATAAAATTTATTCAAATCTAAAAATGACGTTTTTCTTACTCTCACTATGATTATCGCACTTTTGAATATTCAACATATTTTGAATGGTTTGAAATTAATGATTAGACAATTCAAGACATGTTGTTTGCAATATCCATCATTTTACAAAGTAGAGCAACCAGTTCAATTAAACAGATTCTTAACTCTTTTGGGGTCTAAAATATTTTTGCATTAATTCCAGCTGTGAAGGTTTATCCACATCAAAGGCAATTTCTGGGTCTTTTGATATAATTAACCTCGATTCCAATTTGAAAATTTTAGTCATAAGCCTTTCAGCATCCTTTAATCCAACGCGGTTGAAAATAAATTTGAAAAAGGTTAAAGGTGATGCCCAAAATAATGCTTTTACAAAATTTTTCCTATTTTCGGTAATCTTTTTAATCATGGGGTAGGATGGTTCAGCTAAGGATAGTTCAGCAAGTACAAGGTCTGCTCCACAATAATATTTATTGTCAATCTTTGTAAAGGATCTGCCATTATTTGGAAATCTCTGATCCATACCATCTTGATCAACAATGGAATAGTAAAATGAAGCAGATCTATCTCCACAGTTGTCTAGGAAGTGGGTTATTGAATTTTTATCTATTGCAGGTATATCACTGTTGATAATGATTCCATGGGTTCTACCTGAGGGAAAAATCGATTCATCCTCATTTGCCCTTTTAATGGCATGATTAGCTCCCTTAACAATTTTATCCACAGTATCACCAGTTATTTCAAAATATTCGATTATCGATGAATCTAAACCTTCGGGCAAAATAACCTTGTCTTTTGGAATTCCGGTAATAAATATCCTACTGGCTGTATTGGAATCATTTATTGCTTTCAACACCCAATATATCATCGGTTTATTATGAATTTCAATTAATGCTTTGTAATCCACATCAGCGTAGGACATCAAATCATCCCTCTCTTCTGGAGAACCAGCTAACAGGATGTATGGGAGTTTTTGGGGTTTGGGAGATTGGAATTCATCATTTTCAATTGTTTGAAAATATTACTAAAATTAAAACTTTATTGGACAGGTCAATTAAGTTGAGATATTTTCCGAGGCAAAATGTTTTCTCGCCAAATCCAGTTGATATGGCTTGTCAACATCGAAGGCAATTTCTGGATTTGAACTTATTATTAATCTTGAATCAACCTCGAAAACCTTTGTCATTAATTTTTCTATTTCTTTCAATTTTATTCGTTTTAATATATATTTTAAGAATATTATCGGCGAGGCAAAGAACATCCCCTTAATCAAGCTTTTCCTATTATCTGCCACAAGCTGAATTTTGGAATATGATTTCTCCAATTTAGTCAGATCAATCATTACTATATCTCCTCCACAATAATACTGACCCTCTATTTTATTAAATGAACGACCATTTTCTGGAAAACTTTGATCCATGTCATTTTTATTTATTATTGGATAATAAAATTCCCCTGACCTATCAGTACACGAATTTATGAAGTTTTTAATTGAATCCGAGTTAATTACTGGAACATCTCCCATGATGTACATACCATTTGTTGTTCCAGGTTCGAATATCCCTGGACTTTCCTTCGCCTTTTCTAGTACAAAATTTCCAGTTTTAACAACTTTATCTACAGTTTCTCCAGTAACAAGATAATAATCAACTATAGATTCATCAATTCCTTCAGGTAGTGTGACCTTCTCTTCTGGAACACCTGCGATCAGAATATAACTTGCCATATCTGATTTGACCACAGCATCCAATATTCGGGTGAGCATGGGCTTACCATGAATATCAATCAAAGCTTTGTAATCGACATCAGCATACTCCATTAGATTATCTCTTTCTGGCGGACTACCTGCAAAGATGATAATTGGTAATTTTACATTTTTCATGGTGCACTTACATTATCCCGAAATGTTAAATTATTAAAAATTGTGAAATAATTTTATGCAAATTCTATTTTTACAAGTTACAAAATGTACTTTTTCTTAATTATTCGAATACAAAATCAATCCTTATGGTTTATGAACTTGAGCTTTTAATCCAAATTCTTCTACTTTTACTTTCATCTCTTCATGAGTTAGAGGTCTTCCCAAGCCGGATTGGGCAACTATTGCTGCCTCAAGCACATTTGTCCCAAAAGAACGACCACCAACGTCTGGAGTAGTAGTTATTATGGCTTCTACACCACGCTCAAAC
>CAZRLL010000281.1:0-4031 GCA_964600735.1 uncultured archaeon | reverse complement strand
TTTGTATAACTTTATCTAAATAATCATAATATTGGTTTAACTGTCACAAACCCTGATAATTTTGAGCTGATATGTATAGCCAGGATTTCTTTTGAACGATAGTCATTAACAGCTTGGGAGTATATTTTTTCGAAATCTGCAGGAGAAGATTGGCTAGTTGTAGCATACTCTCCAGACATTATCCTATCTAATACCTCATTTTGTGACAATTCTCCATCATAATAAGCTACCTTTCCAAAGATGAGGAGAGTAGGTACTATTCGAATATTTTCTTTTAAAATAAATTTACTATCTAGATCCGCGGCTGAATCTGTCACAATGGCAAAGGTCATTAAATGTGACCAATTTGTACCTTAACTTCAATATTGAGTTAATAATGTTAATTTTTGTAGAAATCAAATAGATAATTGTCAATTAATAATTTACCCTAACAATATAGCTTTTATTTTTAACAATTATAATATCAATCAGGGAATAAAATTGAGATTTTGGGGATCGAAAGATGCGGTAAACATTAGAGATGCTAGGTTAGATGATAGTGAATCATTAAGTTTACTTCAATGGGAATACCTGCAACGATATTCCCTTTTTGATATTCCACGTACACCCCAGAAATTCAGGAATGCAATCGGAAATAGCTTGTTACGTGGTGATAGATTTCTAGTGGCAGAAGATGGCAGTCATGAAGTGATTGGATTTGTAGAACAAAAAAAGCAAAACATAAACTCTGTTAAAATTGGTTTTCCCTATGTTTCTCTTCATTATCCCAATGGAAAGGATATCCAATTTCACCTTGTCAATCAGACCCTTCATAGTCTGAAGGAAATCGGAACGACATATGTATGTACTGAATTTTCAGATAATATTAAGGAAACAGAGGAATTATTCTCAATTCTGGGTTTTAGTAATACTAAAGTTATTTTTCAAAATTGGGAAGGAAATATTGAACCCAAGGATGATATCGAACTGCATCCCTTTGAAATCCGGAGAATTAAGCGTAAAGATCTGGACATTACTTATTCTTGGATATATAAACAGCTTGATCCGGATAGTCCTCTGTACATATCAAAATCTACCTATAAAAATTTATTGAGGGAGACAAAATCCTTACGAGATGGATGGGCTATCGCAACATTGGATGATGAACCTGTAGGAATGATCAGTAGTATAAAGGATCCTAGTGCAAATATAATTGTTATATTTGGCCCCTATGCACGAGAAGGGATGGAAAGTGTTCGGATCCCACTTATAAACGAATTATTCCTCCATCATAGGTTAAGAGGGTATACAAGTGCGAGAATACTTAGAATAAATATAATGGATAATGATGAAAAATTACTCAAAACTTTTAATTTTAAAAAAGTTGAGGAAATTAAATTTATGAGCAAAGATTTAAGCTAATCGGATATCTTACTCATTTAATTATTTCAAATCATTATCTAAATCCAAAAAAACCAAAAATACAAGCCAAATGCATTTTACTAGATCAAGAAAACTTTTTTACTATTCACAATTTGTTAATATGAACCAAACATCATGAAAACCGGTCTCTCTGATTATATCTCAATAATTAAGACAATATCTAGTTTAATCTCAATTAAAGCTTCAGTCACCCAAGCTATGCTATTATTTGAGATGAGTATAAAAGAGATCACTGAGTTTTTTAATGGAGATTTTGCTTTTATATATTTCAGATATGTACTTGACGGTGGTGAAGAACAGGAATTTTCTAGATCCTATGGTTTACCTGAAGAACAATGTATTTTCATTAATAATTTTGTCAGGTCAAATATATCTCCTTCAAATCCCAACTTTCGTGATGATAATCAGTATTTGTATCACATTAGTCAATACTTATCCAGTGATATCTCATCAAATGAACCAATAAGGTCATCTGGTGTAAAAACATTAATGACTATTCCTTTATTAGCCTTAGATACTGAACTCGGATCATTTTCTATTTACTTTACATCAAATAAAACCATTTCAAAAGAGACAATGGACTTCCTCTCGGTATTTGGTGAATTACTAGCAAATTCCTACATTAGCCGGATTTCCCACCAGAATTTACTTGATAAGGAAGTTCATCGATACGATTATTTTTGGAAATCTTATGAGGCCACACTAATTCTAGATGAACATCTGAATATATTGGATGCAAATGAAATTGGAAACGAAATCCTTGGTATAGCATTGTGGGTATCATCAACTAATCGGGATACCAACCGTCCAAAATTTACAGATTTTATTGATAGATCAGATACTGCTCTAGTAGTGACAACAATTCAAAATTTAAATATTGGTGATTTATCAAAACAAATATCTGTTGATTGGAGATACAAACTTTCAGCTGAAAACAGACCAGAAGTTATTAAAATTATTTTTGGATTTACTAAAGTCTCAAATCGTGCTGGGAATTTAAGAATTATCGCATCTGGAAGAACTCATCAGATGAAAGAACCAGTTGCGGTGAGTACCACCCATGGTGACGACGAGAATATTATAGCAAAATTATCAGATTTCAAAGATTTATTTACCAAAAAACCGGGAGAAGCGGCAAGACTGGCAAAAGATGAATTCTTTCCTGCAGCTTTTGCTTTTGTTGTGAATGAAGAAACAGGTCCAATACCCTTAGTATCAGCGCCAGAGTATGATCTAGGTGAAGAGGGATTGGTAGAATCAGCCGTACGTCTAATGGTCGCACTAAATACAGATCAAATAGAATCTCAGTACTATATAATTGGTAGCTCTCCTTGGTCAGATCCAGATGGGGAGCTGCGATGGATCGCATTTTCGCGACATAATCCCAATGCTCGTGGAAATGTTGAATTTCACCTTTTAGGCCTAGTTATTCAACGAAATTTACTAAATGTACTTCATAAAATGATGTCAATCATACTGGGAGTCTTACTTGGTGCCATGAACACGTATTTGGGTATAATTGAGGATGACAATGCTGATTTCTGTTCCGTTAAATTCGACGGAGACAGGAATTTCTCAACTATCTCACTTATTCGAGAAGCATTGGATGAGCTGCGAGTGATTAGTTCTGAAGTATTGGGTGCCACGTTAACAGGTCAAGACGATATAATCTGATAAGCTAATTTCTGCACTATTAAGTTCGATGCAGTTAAGTTGACCTTTTAAATAATATAATTAATATCAAATCAGAAATAAAGCAAAATAACTGGAGGTATTTTTGTCTGGACAACATTGCTGATTCATCTAAGAGGACTATCACACTCAGATGGTCTGACCATCGATATCATAACAGTTCCTCAAAAGTTCCTTTCCTCATTTTTAGATCAAACAATTTTTTATAAATTGGGTCTGCCTTTTGTTTCAATCCCTGAGCAGTGTAAAGATTTCCTAAATTCATCAAAGAAGTTTCATTCTCTGGTTTAATTTCCAATGAACGTAAGAATGAATTTTCTGCGGATTTGTATTCCTCTAAATCCAAATAGATTTTCCCTTTTATACCAAATAATTCGTAATCTTCAGAATTTAGTCGAATTTGTTCATCCAATGATTCAAATGCTTCCTCGTACCTTTTGAGGCTCGCAAGATTCATAATCACATTTTTGATAGTAATTACAGTATCTTCTCCCCTTTTCTCAAGTATTTCAATAACAATCTGGTTAGCCCAAAGTTCTTTTTCAGAATTTTTGAAAAGTTCAAATTCAGCAATAATTTTAAAGAATATTTCAAGATTATCAGGATTAAAAAGAATTTCTTTACCCTTGGTTTCCATTTCAAGAAGTAATTCACAATTCCTTATCATATGATCATTCATATTATCATCATTTGCTGACGTTGAAACATTAATTGCCTCTTCATACCTACCAAGCTGGAAAAGAGCCGATCCCTTATACAGATCAATGGTTGGTTGCTGTTCTAATTCCTCTGCTTGATCTAGATGTTCGATTGATTTATCGTAATGACCCGAGTATAGATAAGCTACTCCCTTACAAAACCACAGAAAACCATCTTTATGAGACTCAAGTAAATTGTTATCAAGTAGATTAATGATT
>CAZRLL010000280.1:0-4068 GCA_964600735.1 uncultured archaeon | reverse complement strand
CGGTGAAGTGCAACTATCCGCGTCAATGGAGGTTGCATTTACCGGTGAAGTGCAAGTCGTTGCCTCTCTTGAAGCCGCATTCATCGGCGAAATTCAGATCGCGGCGTCGATTGTAGTACATCAAAATGGTGCAATTCAAGCTGTGGCGTCGGTGGAAGTTGAACAACACGGTCAAACACAGATCGTTGTATCGTTAGCGACAAAGGTGCCGAGTGAAGTTCAGTTCGATGCATCGGTGCAGATTGATACATTTAGATTCACTGAGCCTTTCCCTCCTGGTCGTAATGATATGTTACTTACTACACGCATTCGAGGGCGTGGGCGTTTACGAAGGAGATAATAATGTCGCATATGAAAATCATGCCCGCTGAAGCGAACATTGGGACGCCGAACACGGAAGAACTTTTGGTTAACGGGCAGTTTACTGGTTTTCTGTTCGGCGTACCGGACGATGTGGACAAGGACCCACCGGAGTTTCACACGTTCAGGTTCGAGGTATCGGATATCCAAGTTGTAGCGGACTTCGATGTCTTCGTTTCATTAGTAGCCAATGGAACGGGAGTCGCCGGTATCGGAGAACCTAATGTTTCACGAGTTTTTGTTCCCGCAGCGACACCAATGGCGTTCTCGTGGAGAGGCCGCGATGTCTTTTTCAAGAACGCCGTAGCTGATCAAAACGTAACGATCTTCGTGACAGGCTTTGCGGTTCGAGAAGACAGTCCTGTAGATTCGTAAGTCGTGATACGGTAGAAATTTGCCAATTTTGAAGTAGGAATATATCCTTCGTCAACACGGGGAAGTGACATGGCTGCATCGAAAAAACGGCGAGAGCGTCGGAAGCAGGAGTTTGTACTAGAAGATTGGTATGATCTTCGACCGACCTATCGTCTTTTCGAGGATACCGATACCGACCGGCCTCCCGGTTCTATCGCTTTGATTACCGGTCGTGCTGCTAAGACAGGTATCATCAACAAGAACAAGCGCTATTACTCACGGGAGGTATTCGAGAAGTCCATCGGTAAAGTTCAGACACAGATCGCGGAAGGTTCGATGGTCGGCGAACTTGACCATCCCGATTGGGATGCTTCCCTGAGAACAACCACGATCAAATTCACTCGACTTTATTTGGAGGAAGATCAACAAGATCCTGAACGTCCCTTTGTAGCTTTTGAAGGCATCGTACTTGACAACGAACACGGCAGACAACTGCTCTCACTGCTCGAAGCAGGAGTCAAGGTCGGAATGTCCACACGTGGTTCTGGAAAGCGCCATGTGGGGAATGTTGCTGGCGAGGAAGATGTCACAATCATTGATGAATTCCTTTTAGAAGGCATTGATGCCGTTGGGAATCCATCCAATCAGTTCGCAGGAATCGCTCACCACGAAGGCGAGGGCGACGATGACGATCCATCATCCGAAGGAGATGACATGGAACTCACGCTAGAAAGCTTGCGGGAGAAACACCCCAAGCTCGTGGAGGCGATCCAACAGATGACTGCGAAGTCGCTGACGGACGCTCACGAAAAAGCACTGGCTGACCTGAAGCAAGAGCAGACGACAGCGATGTCGAAGCTGACGGAAACGCTCAAGACGGCGACTGACAAGATCGCTGAGTTGGCTAAGAAGGTCGAAGCGACTGGCAAGTCGGACGCTGAGAAGGAATTAGCGGACAAGATCGAAGAAGCCACCAAGGAAGCCAAGGCCACAGCCGAAAAGGCAGTAGCCGAAGCCAAGACGTTGAAGGAACAGTTGGGAAAAGCGACCGAAGCGCCCCGTAAGGCCGCACGGGCGCTGGCGATCACCGAATCCGTCAAGACGGACGGTGTGGCTGAGTACGCCGTATTTTTCCGTAACCGTTTGGAAGCGGTACCGGAGAGCGACGAACTCACCGCTGAAGTAGTCGAGCGATGCCGCGCTGACGGTGAAAGCATTTGGACTTCGATTGGCAAGCCGGAAGGTGTTGGCCGTCTACCCAAGGATGGCGACCGAGAGGCCGACAACCAGAACAACAAGGACGGCAAGCGAGGCAAGAACGGCGATGGCGACGAAGAGGTACTAGAAGGCGTCGATCAGTTCGCAGTTCTGTCTGGCATGGACGAGTAATCGTAGCATCGACTGAAAAGTTTGACGCGCTGTATCAAGAACTTTTGCCTGGAGATACCAAGTGAAACTCGATCTCAAAGCGCTAGACGAACAGGCGATGCAACGCGGCATGTTCAAGCATTTGCGTGAGGATGCCGAGCGCCGTGAACGGTGGAAGAAGGTCACCGAAAAACGGTCGCGTTACGATTCATCGCCTTTCATCAGAGCAGACAAGGGTTTGCGAACGCTCGAACGTCGCAAGCTTGAAGTCATGTTGGACAATACCGTGATGTGGTCGCATACCAGCGAGGCCAGAGATGCCGGTATCAACCCTATCGTGGATGACGTTCTCAGGTTCCTTCGAGGGGAGATCAAAGAGAACGCTACGGTCACAGCGAACATTTCGACGTTCGCCACGGTGGCCTTTCCGCTGATTCGGCGGGTATATCCGAATCTCATTTCCAATTTCCTCGTGGCCATTCAGCCCATTCCGCTGCCGGTCGCGCTGTTGTTCTTCCTCGACTTCAAGTTTGGGACGAACTTCGCGCCTGTGGCCCGTGGCGACAGGTTGGATGATCGGACCCTCGTGAGTGGTCGGACGCGGTACCATCGGGCGCGGCAGTATTCGTCCGGTCGGATCACAGGAGAAGCAGTTGGCACCGGTGACGGTTCCACGACTGTTTTCTTCCTGGCGTTCTTCCCGGTTTCGTCGGGGACACTCACCGTTTTCGTGGATGGCACGCCTACAGCGGTCACTGCGGATCTCGAAACCGGAAGGATCGAGTTCAGTAGCGCACCGGGTGGTAGCACGGCGATCA
Source organism: uncultured archaeon (assembly GCA_964600735.1). GTDB lineage: Archaea > Asgardarchaeota > Heimdallarchaeia > Heimdallarchaeales > Kariarchaeaceae > LC-2. Next base: position 1,168 of record CAZRLL010000280.1, on the reverse strand, counting down.
CGTCGGATTATTCCCTGGTGTTTGAGGGAACCGGCCCCATCCCCGAAATTGAACTCGACATGAGTTCAGATTCGGTCAACGCCGAGACCAAGAAGCTCAAGGCTCGGTGGTCCATCGAGGCAGCGCAGGATGCAGCCGTGTTCCACGGTCTCGACATCGACGCTGAGTTGCTGAACACAATGGCCGAACAGATCACGCGTGAAATCGATTCGCTGATCATCCAAGACTTGCTCGATGCCGCTGCGACTGGCGCGGGCAACGTCAACTTCTCCACGACCGTGGGCGCAGGATATTCGCCCATCGAGTGGGAGCGTACGTTCTTGAACGCCTTCATCGACGCGGGACAGTTGATCCATGCGCGACGGCTTCGGTATCCGAACTGGATCATCGGTGGCGATGACATCATAGTTCGGTTCACGAAGATGGCGGGCTTCAATCCCAACATCGGCATTACGCCGGGTGGGGGACAAGCCGGAACGTTCGATCAGTTCAACACGCCGGTTGTCAACGGCCAGGGTCCGGCTTTCATCGGGACTCTGAACACACGGTACGCGATCTTCCACGATCCGGTGCATTTGCCTGCTGGTAAGGCACTCGTGGGATACCGGGGTCAGAGCATGCTCGACACCGGGTACATCTTCGCGCCGTATCAGCCGTTGTTCATCACTCCGGCTTTGATCGACCCGAACGACATGACGCCTCGCCGGGGTGTCATGACCCGATTCGCTCGCAAGACGATCTCGGGTGACTTCTACGCCACGGTGACGATCACCTAAGCGTAGGGGTGTTCATGAATCCGGGGGAGGGAGTGTTTGATTATTCCCTCCCCTATCAGTAACCATCGTCTACTGGAGACTACAAATGGCTGATAAAACGAAGGCTCAACTCGCTGAAGAGTTGGCGGCTGCTGAAAAAAAGGCTAAGGCTGATGCGAGACGCATAGCAGATGCCGATGCCAAGCTTGAAGCTTTGCAACAAGAAGCCGCAGCGTCCAAGGAGCGAGCGGAGAAACAGACTGCAACGGCTACAGTCGAAGCGCCGAAAAAGAGACGGCGACGGACGTTGCAGGAACGATTAGGTCACGTTCGGGCTGGTGCGCAATTGAGCAAGGGTGAACACATGATGGATTTGGTACGTGTTCGCAATAACACGAGTCTTGATCAGGTCG
>CAZRLL010000279.1:0-4082 GCA_964600735.1 uncultured archaeon | reverse complement strand
ATATTATTGAAAGTGAAATTCTAAATCCCCATCTTACTCTGCTGGCAATGAAACATATCTGGGAAATTTATCTTGACGAGTACAAGCTATTTGGAGAGGAGGAAGTATTTGAGCAAATCATTACTCTAACTGAAAGGATGAAGAACATTGCAAAAGAAATAGGGATGTCTTCTCACTACATTACCGCACTAGTTTTGCAGGCAAAATTGGAAGGATTGGAGGGATCTTATTCAAAAGCTCTAAAGCTTCTTGATCAAGCGGAGGACGTAGCTGTTGAACGAGGATTATTAAAAATCGAGAATGATATCGTTAAAGAAAAGTATGAGCTTAGTCAATCCTATACAAGGTGGAAGAGTATAATTGATGATACAACCAGCATATCCCAGAAAATGGAAATATTACGAATCAAGAATTATATTATTAATGCTCAGAAAATTGCCGAATTGCCGAATGAATAACCATTCACAGATAAACCACACAAGGACCATCTCAATGTGGATCTTCTGATTCTTGATGAGTTTTAAGGCCAGACAAGAATTCAGTTGCAGGATATGATCAATTTCACACTTTAAATCATTTATCGATTTTTGTTTGCATTATTTCTTTTAATTCCTTAATTTCTTTGAGTATTCCAATTTTTGAGATCAAAATTATATTTAAGTTTTTATCACATTTTTCATTATAGTTAATCGTTATGATGAAATTGGAAATTTTCCAAAACAATTGAAAATTAAACCTAATAAACAATCAAGCCACGAAATCCAAAATTAATAGATAAATGGAAACCTTTATAAAGAATAATTCCCTTCCGAGTGTTGGTTCAAAATAGATTTCAAAGATCATGCAAAATATGATTTTAAGTCTGTTTTACCTTTTTTAGCGTGTTTACCATAAGTAATCCAAATGTTTCTCAAGAAGATTCAAAGAAGAAGACTGATGACTCTATCATCCAACGATGTCCTGATTGTGGTTCAAATTCCACTATACAAGATTTTCAACGCGGTGATACAATTTGTCGTGACTGCGGAACTGTTATAGATGATTCCCTAATAGATGATGGACCAGAATGGCGTGCATTTACTTCGGTTGAAAGGTCAAAACGGTCAAGGGTGGGCTCTCCAACAACTTATACCGTGCATGATAAAGGACTTTCAACACAAATAGGATGGGAAGATAGGGATGTTTTTGGTAAGAAACTCAGCCCGAGTCAGCGCAGTCAGATTTATCGGCTTAGAAAATGGCACATTCGAACCCGAGTTCATAGTTCAATCGATCGTAATCTAGCTCATGCTTTAAGTGAACTTGATCGTCTTGCGTCTCAACTAGGACTGCCAAGATCGGTCAAGGAAACTGCATCTGTAATCTATAGAAATGCAATTAATAAACACTTAATCAGAGGTCGTTCAATTGAAGGAATGATTGCAGCTTCCGCATACGCAGCTGCAAGGCAACGACGTGTTCCCAGAACCCTTGGCGAAATAGCTCATAATAGCCGGATCACCAAAAAAGAACTTGGTAGATGTTACCGGTTAATGGTTTACGAGTTAAGTCTTAAGATACCTCTAGCAAATCCAACTGATTACATCGTCAGATTTGCTGCTGAACTGAAAGTTACAGGTACTACTGCCCGAAGAGCCATTGACTTGGTTACTGAGGCGAAGGAGAAAGGACTTACAGCTGGTAAAGATCCGACAGGACTTGCCGCAGCTGCTATTTACATTGCTGGCATTCTTGAGGGTGAAAGAAGGACACAACGAGAAATTGCAGAGACAGCAACCGTTACTGAAGTAACGGTAAGAAATCGATACAAGGAATTAGTAAGAAAATTAGAAGTATCAATTATGATTTAACTTGATTCGTGTTAATCACTATCTGCTAATAGAAGGCTCTAAAGAATGCAAATATTATGAAATTGTATTCAAAAACTTTGTCCAATGAATATTAAAATCAACAAAATATTAAAATCCCAGCGCGTAAATAATCCCTTTTCCTTTGAAATCCAAATCGTTCCAATAGCTGCATCAGCAAATATATTGGTTAGGGTTGAGAATAGCTCGTATGTTCTATATATTCAATATTTTTAGTATTCCGGCGATTTTTTCATTAATCTCTTCAATTAAAAATATTTCATATTTAAATAATTCAACCGTTTTCTAAAGACAATTTATATTATTCGATTGAATATAATCTATTATATGATAATCGAATAGTTTATTTGACCAATAATATCGATTTATAAGTGATTTTAAAATAAATCAGTTTTTCTAATTTTTGAATTAATTTAGTATAATGGTGGGATTCATATCAAATTCCCGTTTACGGATAAGTTCTATAAAGTTTATTTCCTCTAATGCCTCCAGTACCTTCACACAATCTGATGGGCTGGTTTTTAGCATCATTGCCAAAATAATCATTTTAATTTCTTTTTTTGTTTTAATAATATTGACAATCTCTTTTCCTAGTACGTTTTCATCAATTATGTCCTGTAGTGATTGCTTAGATAGCATCTTAGCTTTAGTCGGACTCCCATCAATTTTTTCTATATGATCGCTTGAATCTAAATCACCAATTAATTCATCAATTTGGTTTAGTATGTTACTAGGGTCATCGGACACAGATGAAGAACTTGAATTATTATCACTTTTTGGTGAGAGTTCATCCAAAGTATTCAAAGTACTATTTACGTCACTATTGGTCTCTTCTATTCTCTCAAGCTGATTTGAAGGTGAAATTGACGGAAGTTTGGTATCCTCACTTATGCTTATATCTGATAATGGTATTCCAGGTGAAACAAAATCAATATCAGAATCAATTTTCGAAATTGGGGGATTACCTTCTGATAGAGTCTTAATCTGAAGTTCTAATTTTACATTCTTTACGGTTAAGTTATTATTTAAGTTGCTTAGTTGTTTGATATGTTCATTTAATTTAATAATTTTATTATCAAATTGATTTTCAAGATTCGTAATTAATTCACTTGTGGAATTTATCTTTGAGGTTCGTGTGTACAGCTCTTCATTTAACTTATTAATTTCTGCTTGCATTGTATCAATTTTCTTTTCATGATCCTTGCATGCTGACTTACTACTTGAGGCTTTAAGTTCTGAAGTATCCCAATTTTTGTTACCTTTAAGTAATTCATCAATTTTTAGATTAACAGTTGTTTCAAAATTTTGGTACTGTTCGTGGAAAACTTCAAATCGATGTTTTAATGTTGATAAATCCTTTAGATCAGCCTTTTCAATTTGACTTGAAGTGAGTGGGTCATCTTCTATTGGATTCGTTTCAATACTAATCTCTCCCATTAACCTCTTATAAGTTGAATTTTTAATATTTGATCTTAATTCAATTTTATCAGTAATCTTATCAAGAGCAGATTGATTTAACGTTTCTTGCGTTCGATTTCCAGTCATGCTATGTAGATTTATCAGAGCCTCCAATGTAAAAGCGATTCCTTCTACGTAATCAATTTCATTAAATATTTGATTTGCTTGAGATAAATTTGATAATGCTAGTTCATTTTCATTTTGATTGTTATATGTCATGCCTAAATTGTAATACGTATTAGCAATATTTCTATTATTTGGATATTTTTCTTGTATAGAAAGACTCTCAGTAAATTTTTTAATTGCATATTCATTTTCTCCATATCCCTTTGCAAGCAGTCCTTTTAATCCTAGTAATTCTGCATAAGTTTCTTCATATTCTTCTTTTTTATGAATGCTAAGTTTATTGATAATGTTGATTGTGTAATCAATTTGCTTCTCTGCCTCTTTGTATCTTCCATTTGCCAAAAGTGCACCCGCATAAAGACTCATAAATACAAGAATTTCTAGTTTATCAGTTTTGGGATTCAAGTCTTTACTTATTCTTTTGCAAAATTGGAGAGCCTCTTTATGCCGATCCAGTTCCATCAATAATTTTATTTTTATTATGTTTAGAGTTTTTTTCAGATTCGGGTCGTCTTTAACTTGTTGATCCAGTTTTTCGTACAATTTTCCAGCCAATGTTAATTTACTATTTACAAGATACTCCCTAAGTTGGATTATGTTATTTTTAATGCTGGGTGTATCTAACATAAC
>CAZRLL010000278.1:0-4087 GCA_964600735.1 uncultured archaeon | reverse complement strand
ATAACTTCACCAGATGAAAAAGAAATTTCTACATTTGGAAAGAATTTACTGCAAATCATTGATTTTGATACTAAATTAACTCCAGTTAGTATTCAAGTGTCGACTGAAGATAAATTTGGAAAATCTGTTTCACCTGATTTAATCTCAATTGATTGGGCAGAAGGTTCTGAATCTAGGGTTGACATCATTTCATCATCGACTACGTCCCCAGCTACATTTTCAATAGATCCCACAGATTTGGATATCGGTTCTTATGATATTGAAATTAGTGTGGAAGCAACGGGATTTACCGGAGAAAATGATAAAATATCAATTTTCAAGACCCTTATCATTGAATCGCCAAGTCTAGTTGATTCAGCAGCAGCAGCATTGCTAGTTTTTGGTGGCTTGATTGCAGGTAAATTCCTGGGACTGATATGGGGAGTAACACGGAGCAAAACTAGAGGGGATATAAATTGTCCCAATTGTGGTAAATCAACCGAGGCTTCAGAAAATGCATGCCAATATTGTGTAAATGTTCTTCCTGGAAGAAATTAATCTGGGTTACCTAGGTGTTTTATGATGAATAAATACCCCATCAGCTTGATAGCGTCAGTGTCATATCAGTTGATTTATTAAGTATCCATATTAGAAAAACTCGTACTAACTAGAGATTTGAACTTCTTTTTTTATTTATATATGGGTAACCAAAAAAGATAGATGAAGAGTAAATACAAAGGTTAGAAACGGATAAGATCAAAATGAGTTACTCACGCGATAATCAAAGAAGAGGTCCACGTGACCGGCCACCCAGAGAAATGCACGATGTTGTATGCTCTGAGTGTAAGAAAGAAACCCAAGTACCATTCAAACCCGATGGAGAACGTCCAGTATACTGTCAAGAATGCTATGCAGCCAAAAGACCTCCACGAAGAGATAGTTACTAAGTTAAATATCTGTAGATAATAAAATCAATTCAAATAAATTAAAACAAATGTAATGCAAATATTCTATTTAAAGTAGATGAGATTAAATTTTATTCAGTAATACAAATTTTGTTTATTTAACATTTAGTTTTCGTCTGTGTACGCTAATTGCCGATATTATGAGACCAAAAATTGCGATATTAAATGTGTTGAATGAAATGGAAGCGTCTGCGGCTTTAGATGTGCTGGTATCACTTGAGGTACTAGTATCACTTGATGTACTTGTAGCACTTGACGTTTCAACTGAATTGGTTGATATAACAGAAGAAGGAAAAAAAGTTAATTAGGTTGAGTCGTATAGTTAATCCCAAGCTGTATAAATAAAAAACTTAGCAATGTGATAAAAAATCCCCCTACTAGTTTAATTGATTGTGATAAGCTGCAATAACCAATGTCAAACACTACACAAATTGCTTCCATTAATACTGTGGTTGCAAAAACTAGGATAATAAAAGCACTAATTCTTGTAATGTTATATTGCATTTTGGGGGATGCAAAACTAGCTGAGATCTTAGTCAACATTGAGATAAAGATCACCCATAAAAATATGCCCGATAAAAACATTAGCGTTACGATTAATCTATCACTTGTACTACTTAGTGGAATATCCATTTCTAAAATAATTGGGGCAAATGACATCCACCAAAGGTATGTAAATGGGTTTGTCAGCACCAAAAACATGCCTTTCAGGTATTGGGATTTTGAGGCGGAGACAAAGTTAATTTTATTAGTTGATTGATCTTCAATTGAAGCACCTAAATTATTCTCGAAATATTCAAATTTTAATCGGATCGAAGATGCCCCGATGTAATATAATATCAATGAATTAATCATAAATAACGAAATTTTTATCAAATCATTTCCGAGTAAGTCGGTAAGGAATCTCGAGCCAAGAAATAACACAGTCATCGCAATTGAAAAATCTGCAGACATGGCCCCAATACCGGTAATTAAACCCAAAATATATCCATTTTTTTTTAATAATCCCTGTTTGATCATTTCCATGTTAACAGGACCGATGGGAATAGCCAATGTTAATCCCAAACCCGTCAGGATGATTAAATTTTGGATATCATAAGACACATTTGAATCTACAGAAGAGAAGTAAAAAAAATATTGATCTTTCCCTAAAATAAACCTTAGTTCAAAATAACTTAGAGAATAACTTCGGATCATTTTTAAATATTATTAGTTCTAATTAAGAACACTAGGTAGTAGTTGGATAAGATTATTTGAAAGATAATTCTGATGGATAATCAATGATAAAGTAATGAATTTAATTTTCACTTTTCATTGATTAAAAGGTAAAACAAATTATTTTAATTTTGGTTTTCTTAATTTTATTGCTATTAGAGTGCTAATGGCAAAAGAAATGAATAAGATGGGAAATTCTAGACCATATATTGCGTCAGTATCTGTCTCTGTACCTTTGATGCCTATTCCGTTAGCCCAATAAACCTTGTATTTTCCTAGGTCCCCACCATCATATGTGACTTCTTGAATTTCTTTTCTGAGCAATCCATTCTCATCATATTCAACTTCATAATGGAAAGTTAAATTTGCTGCTGCCTTGTCAGAAACATCATAGAAATGATCATAAATGGTTTCTTCATAAAGCACAGTAAAATCAAGAATCACACTATTATCTGTATATTCAGCTTCAAAACTTGAAAAATAGTCACGGTATGATGGGTCTCGCGTATTGAGGTAAGACCTGCCAAAATATTGTGAATCATTGTTAAGGCCCCATTTACCCGTTCCCGAATCATAAGTTACTGGACTATCCATTGAAGTAATGTTTGGTGAATCAGATGCTACTCGCCTTTCCATGTGGGTTCCATTCCATCTCCACAAATTATTCAGATAATTATAATAACCACGCCATTCGGGGGTTAACCTTACCAAACCAGTATCTGCATCAAGTAGTGTTGCCTGATATGCGATCCAATATTCAAATTCTTCGCTTCTAAATTGAGACCAAGATTCAGCTGATGCATTGTATGTTACAGTTTCGAATGTTTTCACCGTTCTATCAATCTCGTCACTCATCTTATCTTCGAATCTGGATAAAAATGCCTTGGGATCATCTACAGCGTTGGGTACATACATCCAAAATGAAAGAGAATCCATATTTTCTTCCTCTTCATCTTCGAAGTAATCATAGCGATCTTCATACCACCCACCATCATAGGTAGACACATTAGCACCCCAATATTCTTCGAAATGACTCGTTGTATTATGCCAAGTAGGAAGATCCATCATGTAGAAATAAGCATAATCATAGTCTTGCTCATATTCAGTCAAATTAAAATGATCTCGTCCTACAAATTCTTTAGATCCATCTACTGTGATTTGAATCCACGTCCCTTCATCAAGGTCGACAGAGGTAGAATAAACATCCTCTGTTGATGCGAATGTATAGTTTAACCAAGTCGAATTCAGTCCGGTAATTTTCATCTTAGTGCTAGTTTTATAGTCCCATTTGAACGTATCACCATCAGGATTTGTATATTCCCTTTTAGATACGGTACCATAATTAAATGTATCACCCACAGCAAGTTGTGCTTGTACAACATAGCCCGATCCCATAAGCAAAATCAGACTAATACCAAGATAGATTATTTTTTTCATTTTTTCTCCTTTCCAATATTTTAAAACAGATATTTACGTGGGATTAAATAAACTAGCCAGTCCAAGTATTACATCACTACAGATGGTAAAACACTCTCCCATGAAAAAATTTATTCAGATCACATTTAAAATCTGATCAAAAGAAAATATTAACAAAATTATAAAACTTTTTTCGATTATTTTGTAAGAATTGCATAATTTAATTTATTTCACTTTGAAACTTAAGTTAGTTGGATGTGCTGATTAAGAAGTAGTAATGCTGATTCATATGTTTTTTTATTAATTAGATACAAAATTTCCTTTACCCAATCACATGCGGAGTCCGCCGTCGATCTGAACCACAGTGCCAGTCATATAATCTGATTCTTTAGATGCTAAAAATACTGACATTTTAGCGATATCTTTGGGTAAACCAATACGCATGAGTGGAATTTGTGATATAGTTTGATCCTTGTAAGCAGCTGGTGTATCTGCTGTCATCGGTGTCTCAA
>CAZRLL010000277.1:0-4091 GCA_964600735.1 uncultured archaeon | reverse complement strand
ATCCATTCCCTTAAATCAAAATTCTACCTAATATACGGCAATTATTGCTAAATAATTGAATAGTTATAATTTAATCAAATACAATATTTAGTTTAGATAATCCCTGAGCTTATAAATCGAGCATATCCTTCATTTTAGGAGTGTAAATTGACTGGAAAAATGTTAGCAGCAGTATTTACTGGGGATAAACAATTAAAGATAGAGGAAAGGGAAATTCCTACACCAAATGATGATGAATTACTTATTAAAATAGCAGCCTGTGGTGTTTGTCATACTGATGAGGGATATATCGAGGGAACACCCACATTCAAGAAACCTCCAATTATCCTTGGACATGAGGCTTCGGGATATGTTGAAAAAATCGGATCCAGTGTAGGAAAATTCCAAGTGGGAGATCCGGTATTGATACCTCCAGTACTCTGTTGTGGCACCTGTACCTACTGCCTAGCTGGCCGTGAAACATTATGTAGAAAACAAATTATGCTTGGAAATCACATTGATGGGGCATTTGCAGAATACATATGTGTTCCAGAAAAGGATATAGTTAAGATTCCAAAGACCCTACCAATAAAAGATGTGGCAATTGTATCGGATGCGGTGGCCACACCCTATCATGCAGTTTATGAGAGAGCCAAAGTTAAACCTGGTGATGTTGTTGCAGTGATTGGTTGTGGTGGAATAGGAATTAATGTGGTACAATTTGCTGCTTTAGCTGGTGCCAAAGTAATCGCAGTTGATTTACAAGACTCAAAATTAGGCCTTGCCAAGGAATTGGGAGCAGATTATGTAATTAACCCGCAAACCCAGGACGTGAAGAAAGGTGTGCGTGATCTGGTTGGCGTAGTTGATATTGCATTCGAAGTGATCGGCAATCCCCAAACTCAGCAATTAGCATTCGACTTACTTGGAGCTGGTGGAAAATTAGTTGCTGTTGGATTTTCACCCAAACCCTGGGATGGTTTTCGTAGTGGAAAAGTAATGTTTCGCGAACTTGAGATAATTGGCAGTTTGGGATGTCCACCACGTAGTTTTCCACGAATACTTCATTTAATTGAAAAGGGACTTATCAAGTTGGAACCATTAGTCACTCACCGATTTCCCCTAAAAGAAATTAATGCCGCATTTGAGCAACTTAGAAAGGGAGATGGGATTCGAGTACTAGTTGAGATGACATAGGTCAGAGAATTAAGTTCATCTCTGAATTACCGATTAACAATTTGTTTATTAAGCTATTCCACTCATTTCAACACTCGAAATACATATATTAGAACAGTCTTTCAGGATTAATTGCGAGACATCAATGAATCTAATTGGAAAAACAGCTAAGATTGATTTAACCACTAAATCAATTGAAATCAAAAAAACATCGATTTCAGATGTTAAACATTTCCTTGGGGCACGTGGGATCAACGTATTAGAATTATATAAAATTCTAACAAATCCGAGTAAAATTGATGCTTTTAATCCGCAAAATCCATTGATTTTTGGTGTTGGTTTGCTAACAGGTACTCTCGCACCCAATGCGGCTCGTTTCAATGTCACTGCCTTATCTCCAGAAACTGGAATACTGGGTGATGCTAATGCTGGGGGATTTTTTGGACCAGCCATGAAATATGCAGGTTATGACCGGCTAATTGTAGTTGGAAAATCAGATACACCTGTTTATCTCTTACTCGAAGAATCAGGAATAACCATAAAAAATGCATCGAACCTCTGGGGACAAGATACTCAAACAACTCAAAAAATGCTCTGGAATATCGAAGGAACCGAAGTCGAAACAGCCTGCATTGGTCCAGCAGGAGAAAATTTGGTTCGAATGGCATGCATAATTAATAGAAAAAAGAATTCTGCATCAAGAGGTGGAATGGGGGCAGTGATGGGCTCTAAAAATTTAAAAGCAGTTGTTGCTCGTGGAACTGGTTCATTAAAAGTATATCAGCCTGAGAAATTCATGGAATACATGATAGAACTAAAAGATTATCTAAATGATTCAAGGATTGTTCAGACTCTTCGAAGTGTTGGCACTCCTTTATTATACGAACCCAGTAATCTATTAGGTGCGATCAGAGCTAAGAATTCTCAAATCACCAGTTTTGATACAACTCTCAATGCATCTGAATTTCATAAATTTTCCACCGGTGCTGTTGGCTGCGCCGCCTGTATAATTCATTGCAGACATACAAATATTCAAGGGGGAGAAGGTCCAGAATATTCGACTATAGGTCTATTGGGTGCTAATTGCGGTTTATCAGATCCTAACCAAGTCATACTACTAAATAACATGTGCAACGAATTGGGACTTGACACCTCCAGTACTGGCACAATAATAGCCTGGTTCATTGAAATGGATGAAAAGGGAATGCTTCCCAAGGCATTCGCAAATTCTTTGGAATTTGGAAATTTTGGATTAATACAGTCATTACTTATTCAAATCACATATCGACAGGGGATTGGGGATCTAATGGCTGAATCTAGCCAATATTTGTCCCAACTTGAAGGTAGAGCTGATGAAGCTAATTCATTTCTTATTGCATCAAAAGGCTTACCGCAGTCAGATCCCCATGATTGCAGATACATCAAATCGTTTGCCCTTGGTATAGGTACATCGTCCAGGGGCGCAGATCATCTTCGAAGTAGGCCCACTATTGAATTATTTGATCTTCCAGCTGATGTGACCACGAAAATATACGGAAAAAAAGTCGATACAAATCCTACAAGTTACAATGACAAGGGTTGGATCGTGGCATTTCACGAATCTATTTATGCGGTTGGAGATGCGCTTGGTATATGTAGATTTGTCACCCATTCATTCAATTCTCCAAAATTATTAAAATATAAACATTTTTCAAAGCTTGTAGAACAGGGTACAGGAATACGTATAGAGAATTATCGCTCAATTGGAGATCGAATCATAAATCTTGAAAGAATGTTTAATCTGAAGTGTGGAATAACCAGAAAAGATGATTATCCCCCAGCTAGATATATGAATGAACCAGCTAGTCACGGTGTAGCAAAAGGGCATTTAATTGAACGTGACAAATATGATAACATGTTGGATGAATATTATGAGACAAGGGGATGGAGCAAAAAAGGAATACCGAATGAAAAACAACAAGATGAGATCATGGCTTTAATGAGAGGTGGGGCAATCTGAAAAAGGAAAAATGGAGACTTGAGATTATTCAGGGAGATTGCGGTATCTGTGATCTCTGTGCATTGGCATGTTCAAACGAGAAGTTTGGATTGATGAATCCACTCATGTCAGCAATAAAAGTGAATCATCGGTCAATAGGAACACAAGGTAGATCAGAAGAGTCTCCAAGAATTTTACCCTGCTGGCATTGTGATAATCCTCCCTGTTTACCTGCCTGCTTATATGATGCTATGATGATGGATGAACATAATGTAGTTTCTTTATTTCTACAAAATGCCCCCGATGGTTTTAGTGAATGTACAGCATGCATGAAATGTGTCAAGGCTTGTCAACAAATGCACGGAGTTTCATCAATATTTATTTCACCAAAAAAAGATAGGAAACGACATACTAAATCTGGGAGAGAAGTAATGAATTATTCTTTATACAAATGTGACATGTGTGGGGGAAAGCCTGCTTGTGTAGAGATTTGTCCTCGAGATGCGATTAGATTCATACAATATTAGTGTATGCTAAACTCAATAGGGATTCTTAGTAGTTCTATTTTTCTTTTTTTTCGAGAATAATAGAGTCCATTAAACTTAATTTCGGCTCTATGAATTTTTCAACTAATCTTAATAAACTTAATTTTGGTTATTGCATAGTATTAAACTTAATTCTGGTTCTTCTAAACAAGTTAAAGTGTAGATTGATTAAACATTTGTCTAATTAATTATAATTGCGGATTAGGATGAAAAGACGCAATTGAAAATATTAGCTACTAATCAATTTCGTACAATATTCTTGAAAAGCCTAATTAATCGGTTTAAAATCACTATAATAGCAATGCCTCGTTTTTCAGCTGAAGTAAAAGAAATTCATGATGAAATTTCTTATCAATCAGATATAATAAAATCTATTAAACTTCTTGAAGAATTAAAAAATCCGTTGGATATTG
>CAZRLL010000276.1:0-4098 GCA_964600735.1 uncultured archaeon | reverse complement strand
ATATATTCGATTTATATATCAAGAAATAGACGCAGATTTCTAGAAGTGAAATATTTTAGTGATCTTATGATCCATTTGCTAATGATAAATCCTCTATTGAATACATTATCTATTTTGCTCTAAGTTAATTTTAAGTGCTTTTTAACATCCATATTATTAATTATTATATCAGCAACAAGATAGCCAAAACGGTCTCTATTTTTTGGTTGTATGAGCACCTTCTCTCCCTCTATTAATTCTCTCAAGTTCATTGCTGCTGAGTGATATCCCCGATCTCCTATTTCTGGAGCATTCATATCTGCGATACGGATTCTTCTGAGTCCATAAATATCAACGCACAAATCGAAAGTATCTCCATTAATTACTCTTTTTACTTTTCGAGGAATAAAACCTTTGGAATCCATTAGCAGGAAGTACCTCATTTCAAATTAATTAAAGTATTGATTATATAGTAAACCACTGTAAACAAAATATAATTTTAAATTTTAAATTATTGATAAAACTCAAATCAATTTTAATCATCATATTTTTCAACCTTAGGGATAAGTTTATATATGAAAAAATTCATATATGTTTTAGTAGTGTACCTAAAGTACACTAGTATTAAACCTTCTTAATTTAGCCTAGAAGAGGATATACATCATGGGAAAAGAAAAGTCTGATCAAAAATTAGATGAAGAAAAAACGAACGTTGAAGTTGGAAATAATATTCTGACTGATACTGATGAAACTATGCAAAATGAGGACTCTGAGGGCGTAGAGGAAGTTAGTAAAGAAGACGCTAACAAAGAGGAAGCTCCCAAAGAAGAAGAGGAAAAGGAAGAAGAACCGGTCGAGATGGTTGAAATACCCAAGAAACGCTTAGAAGAACTCGAAGTAGCCGAGAGCAAAGCACTAGAAGAAGTACGTAGAGAACGGGCCAGTTCAATTAATTATCGGAAAAGGCTTGAGAAGCAACGAGATGAGTTCGCTGATTTTGCCTCTGTTCGTGTATTGAAAAAATTGCTTAATGTTCAGGATGATCTCAAAAGAATTCTTGAAAATGGGAAGGATGCTATTCAGAAAGAACATTATGAGGGCATAGACCTACTTCGACAACGCGTAGAGGGCATATTCGATCAAGAAGGAGTTACTCTCCTAAAAATAAAGGAAGGAAAAACTGCATATGATCCCTACAGGCATGAGGCAATCTTGTCCCAACCCATGGAGAATATGAACCCCAATATTGTGTTAACCCAGGTTTCTGCTGGATTCGTAAAAGGAGAAAGAGTAGTTCGACCAGCTAAAGTAATTATTAGTAAAAAACCTCCCAAACCTGAAGAGGAAAAGAAAACAAAAGAGAAGAAGGAAGAAAAAGGAGAAAACATAGAGGAAAATGGAGAATCAAAAAAAGATCAACCGATCGATACTTCGGAAAAATCTTCAGAAAATTCCTCAACTGAAAAAATCGATGAAAATAATTCCAAGGAATTAGAAAATGAAATGAAGGAGAAATAAATTATGGCAAAAGAAAAAATAATTGGTATAGATTTAGGTACCACAAATAGTGCAGTCGCAGTCATGGAAGCCGGGGATATTAAAGTGATACCAACCGCTGAGGGTGGTAATCTAATTCCCAGCGTGGTAACATTTAATGAAGATGGAACTCGTAGTGTCGGAGTTATTGCAAAGCGACAGATGGTTAGTAATCCAGAAACTACTGTGTCCGAATCAAAAAGAGAGATGGGTTCTGACCTTAAATATGAGATTAATGGGAAAAAATATACCCCTCAGGAGATAGCTGCGTACATCTTGCAGAAGGCAAGAAGCGATGCTGAAGCATACTTGGGCGAGAAAGTAAACAAAGCTGTAATCACTACACCAGCTTATTTCACTGATGCCCAGAGAAAAGCAACCAGAGATGCTGGAAAGATTGCAGGATTGGAAGTGATGCGTGTTGTAGCTGAACCCACAGCCAGTGCACTTGCCTATGGTCTGGACAAGGATGAAGAACAGACAATACTTGTTTTTGATCTAGGCGGTGGTACTTTTGATGTTAGCGTTCTAGAGCTTGATGAAGGTATTTTCGAGGTGAAGGCAACCTCTGGTAATAATAGGTTAGGTGGAACTGATTGGGATGCACGTGTAGTTGACTGGTTGGTTGTTGAATTCAAGAAAACCGAGGGTATTGACTTGAGTGAGGATAAGGCATCTATGCAGAGGTTAAAAGACGCAGCCGAACAGGCCAAGATAGAATTGTCCAACGTTATGAAATCGACTATTAATATACCCTATATTACTGCAACAACTTCAGGCCCCAAGCATCTTAACATAGATCTTTCAAGAGCTAAATTCGAGGAGATGACTGCTGATCTGGTTCAGGCAACAGTTGGTCCAGTAAGAAAAGCGATCGAAGATTCAGGTAAGAAAATCAGTGAAATAGATAAGATCTTGCTGGTTGGTGGATCCACACGAATGCCTGCGGTACAAGTTGCGGTCAAGGAGATTACTGGTAAAGAACCTCACAAGGGGTTGGATCCTGATTTGGTTGTAGCTATGGGTGCTGCAGTTCAAGGTGCAATCCTGTCTGGAGAGATAAAGGATGTGTTACTTCTTGATGTGACACCCCTAACCTTGGGTATAGAGACGTTGGGTCAGGTGACAACACCCCTTATTGAAAGGAATACAACCATTCCCGTTTCCAAGAGTCAGATATTCTCTACTGCGGCTGAAAATCAATCATCTGTAGAGATTCATGTCATTCAGGGAGAGAGAACCATGGCCCGGGATAATAGTACCTTGGGTAGGTTTAGTCTTGTTGGAATACCACCTGCGCCTCGGGGAACACCTCAGATCGAGGTAAAATTCGATATTGATAGTGATGGTATTGTTCAGGTCTTTGCAAAGGACCTTGGTACCGGTCAGGAGCAGAAAATCAGTATTACTTCCCAGACATCACTAACCGATGAAGAAATAGAGCAGAAGGTGAGGGAAGCAAAGGAACATGAAGAAGAGGATAAAGCCACCAAGGAACAAATTCAGACTAAGAATGAGGCAGAGGCCATGGTCTATCAAGCTAGAAAAACAGTGACTGATCTTGGCGATAAGATCGATGAGAAGGAAAAAGCCAGTATTGAGGAAAAGATTAGCGCATTAGAAGAAGCTAATAAGACCGATGATATTGATAGAATCAAGGCAGCCAAACAGGAATTGGAGACTGAATTCCATACATATTCAGAAAGATTGTATCAGCAGCAGGGTGCACCTGATGGACCTGAAGGATTTCAACCCGGTGCCCAGCCAGGAGCACAATCTGGTGCTCAAGCTGATGGGCAATCAAAACAAGGAGCAGATGACTTCGTAGATGTAGATTACGAGGTTTCAGACGTAGACGAGGAATAGAATCAATCAATAGTGGTTCAAATTGTTCGAGGTGAATTAGATGAGTAATAAGAGAGACTACTACGAAATTCTTGGAGTAAATAAAAATGCCACTGAGAAGGAAATGAAACGCGCATATCGAAAAAAAGCGATGATATTCCATCCAGATAAGTACGAGGGTGAAAAAAAAGAAGGAGAGGAAAAATTCAAGGAATTAAATGAGGCATATTCGGTTTTATCTGACTCACAACAAAAACAAATTTATGATCGCTTCGGACATGCAGGTCTTTCTGGTGCTGGTTCATCAGCAAGGTCTGCTGATCCCATGGATTTTTTTAGTAGTATTTTTAATTTTGATCTAGGATCTTTCTTTGGAGGTTCTGGCTTTGGAGGCCAGCAGAGACAAAGACAACGAGGTCCCTCCCGGGGTGAGGATGCGGTACTTGATCTGCAATTAACCTTCGAAGAGGCATATTCAGGTGTGGCTAAGAAGGTAAAATTACCTTTCAGAAAAGCATGTTCAGAATGCAAAGGTTCTGGTGGTACTCCCAATACCCAGATGGTTCGCTGTCCCAAATGCAATGGTTCAGGAATGGTTGAGAAAAGGGAGAGTTCGGGTTTCTTCGTGCAGATTTCCCGTGAACCTTGTAGAAGTTGTCAGATGAGAGGTCAAATCCCTAAAAATAAATGCAAATCCTGTCGCGGTTCAGGAATATCAAAAAACCGGGAAACAATAAC
>CAZRLL010000275.1:0-4107 GCA_964600735.1 uncultured archaeon | reverse complement strand
AAATCTCTCATACTGCTCTCAATGATTTTATTTGGTTATCATTAGTAATGTTTACCCACAACGACATAAACTGTTGCCTCTTTATCACAGATGATACACGATTTATCTGTAGGAATCTCTTCATCAGTCAGTTCTCTTCCCCGTACCTCTGCAACAAAGCGATCTTTGATTTCAAGTGCACATTTTTCCCCCTCCAGTTGAAGAGTGCAATATGGAACTCGCGCGGCATTTTTTGTTTGAATGATTTTTTCCAGTTGTTCCAAAGTATCCACATCTTTGATCCTACCCTCAAATAATTTTTCAGCTCTAGAGAATAATTCCTTGGTCAGTGCATTTCCTAATTCTATGGTTTTATCCAGCAATTCATTTTCCATAATCTTTACTTTTTCTCTGCTATCACGTCGAAATACTGTGATTGAGGACTCAGAAACCTCTTTGCTACCAACTTCATATCTTAGGGGTACACCTTTCATTTCCCAGTGATAATATTTCTCTCCCGGTCTCTTATCAGTATCATCAACTTTTACACGTAAACCCGCGGTGCTTAATTTTTCAAATAAAATTTTTGTATAATTTAATACATCCTGCTTACTTTTTTTGCTGATAATTGGGACAATAACCACTTGAATTGGCGCGACTTCCCAGGGGAAAATGAGTCCATCATCATCACCATGAATGGCAATCATGCCCCCAAATATTCTACTAATTGCTGGACCGTAACAGGTCTGGAAGGCATATTTGTTAGTTTTATCTTCATCCAGATACATAATATTGAATGCCTTTGCAAATCTATCGCCAAGTAAATGGGTACTAGGCAGCTGAAGGAATCTGCCGTTAGGCATTAATGAATCTGCTGCATAAGTATAATCTGCACCCGCGAATTTATCCCATTGCGGGCGTTCGAAATTTAAAAATGGTATACCAAATCTTTTTGTTATCACGTTTTTTGACATTTCCATGTCTTCATAGACTTGATTCATTGCTTCCTCACGAGTAGCAAATACATCGTGAGATTCAATCCAATGAAATTCTCTACCTCTAATGAAAGGACGAGTCGCTTTCCCTTCATACCTAAAAACAGGTCCAGATTGATATAATTTGAGTGGTAAATCCCGGTAGCTATCAATCCAAAGGCTATACATAGGGTACATTGCAGTTTCTGATGTTGGTCTCAAGGCAAGTCTCTCTTCGAGTTTACTGCCACCAGCTTCAGTAATCCAAAATACTTCAGGTGTGAATCCTTCTACATGATCAGCCTCAATCTGAAAATTGGTCTCAGGAATAACTACA
Organism: uncultured archaeon; assembly: GCA_964600735.1. Classification (GTDB taxonomy): domain Archaea; phylum Asgardarchaeota; class Heimdallarchaeia; order Heimdallarchaeales; family Kariarchaeaceae; genus LC-2. The sequence goes on along the minus strand of CAZRLL010000275.1, from coordinate 2,817 downwards.
GGAAATATTACTGGCTGATGCCCGGTTCTCCATAATTCTTCTTCATAAATTCGATACATTTCCTTCATGGAAATTGTTGACCATGGCGGATAAACGACAAAGCCTTTGACATTATATCGAAGATCAGCTAATTCTGCAACTGAACATATCGTACTATACCAGTTGCCAAAGTCATCATTTTTTGAAATGTTGAATGTAACCGTTTCACCGTCTTTGGCGTTTACCATAAAAGCAGATAATAAACTGATTACTTTTATCTTTTCTTAATTACAACATTATAATTTCAATTTGTTTGAATAATATAATGATATCAATTAGAGAGGAATTTGATAAATGTGATTTTAAATTATAAAACCATTTTCAAAGTTCGTTTCTTGTATCCATTTAGAGTAATGACTAGTATCAGCTGTGTCCCATAACAATACAACATCATGATCAAAAAAGTATATACTTCTGGGAAATTTGCTATCGCGCTCTATTCTGGTATGAATTAGCAGAAAATTTCTACTTTCGGAAATTCGATATTCGAGTAAACGCATTCAAAGTTCTTTTTTTACCAGTTCAATGGAAGAAAAAATGGTTTTTTTGAAAATTCTATTTTCTGTTTGATAACATGGGAAGGACCTGGAACTCCGGATATCCCATCTAAAACATCCAACAGTAAATTTAAATCAATATTTCCATTTATGAATAACTTTTTGTGACCTAATTGCTTTTTCATATCAATATACTCTTGTACAATTGACTAAATAAAGACTGAGGGAAGCAGGTCGGTGAAACTATTCTGGTAACTAATTAATAATTAAAGACCTCAATTAATCCAAATATATAATTTTAGAGGGCGATAGTGATAATTTTGGAATATTAATTTCCTGCTATCAAAACTGAACGTATTCTTTGCAATTTAGCACTAAAAATTCGAGCCTTATCAAATTTTCTTTCCCTCAAGTTCAATGGTTGCAATAAAGGTGATAGTCATTTGTGTCGGAATAAACTTTTTGCATAAATAATTCAATTCCTTTTCCTACCTTTGCGATCAGAATTAATCACCTGTTTTACCATTCATTCCAGATGCTAATGAATAAATACCTTCGGAGAGGACTGGATGACCATATACCATTTCAGATAATTCCTTCCATCCTAAATTGTTATCCATCGCGAAAATAACCATCTGAACTAAACTGCCTGTACGTTCACCCCATAAGTGAGCACCAAGAATTTTGTTTGATCCTTTTAATCCGATTCCTTTGAGAATACCATCTTGATCACCAACAATCATGCTTTTACCTAACCACTTGTTGTAAAATTTGTGTACAACCACCCTATCCATGTATTTCGTTCTAGCTTCTTCTTCGGTCAAACCAACTGCGGCAAATTCTGGTTGGACAAAAGCAATTCGGGGTAAGTTTTTATTAGGTAGGGGCTTCCAATCAGCTATTTTTGATCTAGATTTCTTTAAATTTTTTAACAGATGTCCAGACTGGTAGCTTGCCCAATTTGTAAACATGGGGTTGCCAATAACATCTCCAATAGCAAAAATATTTGGAACTTTAGTTTGTAAGTAATCATTTACAACGACATTACCTCGAGATACCTCAACATCTGTGTTTTCTAATCTAAGTTGTGAAATATTTGGTCTCCTCCCTGTTGCGACAAGGAGCATATCTCCTTTGTATTCTCCACGATTTTCACCGTCATTTAGAATTACAGTAAATTCTTGTTTACCATCTGCTGACCTTGTTTCTCTAATTTCATCTACAAATTTGCCCGTAAAGATTTTTATACCTTTATTTATGAGAAATTCTTCAATAATATCAGACATTTCATTATCTTCAGCATTTGCAAATATATGAGAAAATCCTTCAAATACTAACACTTCAGAACCAAGATTATGATACAGTTGTCCAAACTCTAAGCCAATTCGACCCGCACCAATAATTAGAAGCCGATTCGGAATAATTTCATTTTCAAGAAATTCCTTACTAGTTTTATAATTTATTTCTTGAATTCCTTTTATTGAGGGAATAAACGTCTCGCTTCCACTAGCAATCACAAATATTTCTGCAGTGAATCGTTTTCCGTTAATCTCGACTGTATGATTATCAATAAATGATGCAAATCCCCTAATTACTTCCACTCCCGTTCGTTCGACTACATGACGTAAAGTTCCTGATCTTATACGTTCAACAATATTATTCTTATGTAATCGTGCTACATCAAAATCGCTAGAGTACTTAGATTTTTCAATTAAAGCTTTGGTTGGTACACAGCCAGTGCAGATGCATGTACCTCCAAAATGATTTTCCACGTCTTTCTCAATGATCGCAGTATCCCAACCGGACTGTTTTAGTCCAACAGCGACCCTTCTCCCGGCAGATCCACTACCAATTGAAATTAGATCGAAATTATAATCCATAAGATAATTATTCAAATTAAAGTTAAGAGATTTTGGTTACAGATAACAATTCGTAAAATTTAATCTTCTGAAAAAATTAACTTAGATTTGCACATGGGACATTCTTCCTTTTCCAATATCCAATTGGCTATGTGGGGAAAGTGAAATGAATTTACACAATTTGGACAGAAAACCAAATCTTTTTCGATTGCTTGGCGACATATCGCACAATTGTGGATTTTTCCTTCTGGAGCCAAAATTATTTTCATCCGAATTGAACCACCACCAATTCTTTTTCCACAGTTTGGGCAGAATTTTACCGAATCTGAGGGTATAGACGTTTTGCAATAATCACAAACCTTGCTAGAAATTTGACTTTCTCCACAGATATTACAGAATTTAGCGCGTGAAGGTAGGGAAGC
>CAZRLL010000274.1:0-4133 GCA_964600735.1 uncultured archaeon | reverse complement strand
CGAATTCTCACAATATTCACACTGCTCAATCTCATGTAAGTTTTGAATATCTCGTTTAATTTTGCATTTCTCTTCAATTACCTTTGAATAACTATTATCAATCGGTTTTTGTATATTGACTGGGAAAACAAGGACCAATAATATATAATTTTCCATATACATATCCTTAATTTTCTGTTTGTAATAAGACATAGGATCGTCTATCGCTCCATCAATTCTAACGGTAGAAAAATGTAAATTCTTTGTAATTGTGAATACATTTTTTATCGCTCTTTCTTCATTTTGTAATTGTTCTTTTATTCCTGCGTCTCTTGGTAATGACGACAGTGCTATTGCTGCCAAATGTGTCAAGTCATTTTTTTTGATTGCCGACGATAATGCTTGCTCTATTGTAATTTCACATTCATTTTCTGATAGTAACATCGATCCCTCCATAAAAATTATTCTTATTCATGTTATATAAAAATTATGCAGGATGAGGAAATCAACAATTTCATATTCAGTGATAAATATTGAAATTAGTTGTCGAAATCAATTGTGACATTATTTTAGATCGATTTGTTGAATTCCTCGAGCACCCTCCGATTAATAAAAAATTAATGTGGCTATTGGCTCTAAATTCATTATCAAATCAATTTGTACATTTATATAAGAAAGATTGATCACACTATGTCATTATCCTAAATATTTTTTATAGTAGATAGTTATGGTAATTGTTCTAATAAAATGTCTGAAAAATCATTTACTTTTAAAGCCGAGACAAAAAATCTACTTGATATTATAATTAATTCATTGTATCAGCACAAGGAAGTTTTTCTGCGTGAATTAATTTCAAATGCTTCCGATGCCTTGAATAAGATCAGGATAAAACAATTAACAACAGAAAAAATTTTGGATGGAGATATTGATTTGGAGATTGAGATCATTCCAGACAAAGAGAATAATACCATAACTATTCGTGATACTGGAATAGGGATGACACAAGCCGAATTAAAGGTCAATTTAGGTACTATTGCGCAAAGTGGTACTGCTGAATTTATCGAAGCTCTTGAAAATCAGGATACTGACCCATTGATCGGGGCTTTTGGAGTTGGGTTTTATTCCTCATTTTTAGTTTCTGATAAGGTTGATGTTATAACAAGATCTTTTAGTCCGTCCTCCAAAGCCTGGGAGTGGTCTTCCAGTGGTGTTGAATCTTTCACTATAAATGAATCCACAAAGGAAAACCGAGGAACCGATGTAATATTACATATCAAGGAGGATTATAAGGAATACCTTGAAGATTTTAAAATTAAGTCGCTAGTAAAAAAATACAGTAATTATGTGGAGTTCCCCATAAAACAGGGAGAAGAAACTCTAAATGACCAAACTGCATTGTGGCGTGTAAATCCCAGTGAAGTTAAAGATGAACAATATGAAGAATTTTACTCCCATTTGGGTCAATTTGGAAAGCCATTAATCAAAATTCATGTTTCAGTAGATGTTCCTATTGAGTTCCATGCAATACTATTCATGCCCCAGACTCGTCCCAGGCAATTTGGACCTGATAATAAGGAATGGGGTTTGAAATTATACAACAGGAAAATACTCATCGAGGAGAACAACAAGGATTTGATTCCGGAATACCTTAGATTCATGGTGGGTGTAATAGATGCAGAAGATTTTGATCTGAATGTTTCTCGAGAGGTGCTTCAGAATACCAGAGTTCAGAGGCAGATACTGAAATACTTGCAGAAAAAAATCCTAGATAAAATAGAAAAACTGGCTGAGGAGGATGAAGAGAAATTTATGGAAATACACCGAGAATATGGGGTATATTTCAAAGAAGGGGCTTCAGCCAACGACAAGCATAAAAATAGATTAATTGATCTATTGAGATTTCATTCAACTAATGATGATGGCAATGATGGATCGGTGTCACTAGCCAAATATGTCGAGAGGATGAAAATAGATCAACAAGAGATCTACTACTTAACCGGGTTGGAATTTGATGTAGTCAAAAAGAGCCCTCATTTAGAATATTACAAAAAGGAGGGATTGGAAGTTCTACTTCTAGGTGAGGCAATTGATTCTTTCCTTATGATGCACATCAACGAATATTTGGAAAAACCCTTCTATTCCATTGATCAAGACGAAAGCGAAGTGGAAGATCCCGATAAAACAGAGGGTAAAGATGATGATGAAGATAAGGAAGCCAAGAAAAAAGAGAAAACTGGACCCCATGCCCCATTATTGAATAAATTTATTGAAGTCCTGGGATCCAAAGTTGATGATGTAAAGGTTTCAGATAGGATGGTAGATAGAGTTACCAGATTAGTCACGCCCAAAGGTGGGATCAGCTCGGATTTGCAACGTGCTATGAAAATAATGGAAAGTCAGGGTGGCTCTCCATCTCTTAACCTCCCAATGATGGGAAAAATCTTGCAAGTAAATCCGGAACATAAAATCATCAAATCTTTGTCGGCAAGAATAGCGGATGAATCTGATGCTGAATTGATAAAATCAGTCATAGAACAGATTCACGATAATGCCAGATTGGCAGATGGAGAGCTAACTGATTTTAATGAATTAATCAGTAGAACAGAAAAAATCATAGAAAAAAGTCTAAATGTTTAATCTATTAACGGGAAGATGGTTTATCTAACCATCTAAATATGGAATTCAAGTTTAATGCCACATTCTTCGCAGAAATCGTTATTCGAAGTCTGAACGTGACCTTTTATGCATGATCCAACTCTCTTATCACCGTATCTTGATCGCTTATCGCGCATGTGATAAAGAAAAACTACAATCAATATAATTCCAACTTGGTGCTATTTACCACTTTCTTTGCCCCCTTTGCTGTGTATAATCGATCAACAAACTGGCGAAGAACGGATCGTAGTACCACTCCAAGCGTTTAAAGTGTTATTCCTCTATATGCTAATTACCCAAGGATTCTTTTCAGGACTTACAGCGGGCAAAATGGGGAGAGGTAGTGTAAAACTAGGAGTCTTTTATTCTACCATATTAATGACAATAGGACTTTTCATACATAAGTTCCTAATCATAACCGCTGTTGAAGATATAGAGCGAGAAGCATCACCATAGCAATTCGTTTTCCTATCTGTAAACTTGTCAGAAGTAAGATCCTGTCTTAACATTAATATAAAATACCAATATTTGATACTTGAATCTATACCCATAAGCAACCCGGAACTGAAAAGGCAATTAAGTGTAATAGTGAATGAAGGGTCCCAAATAGATTATGAATTACAGGATTTGACAAATTACGTAACAAAGGAATAGACCAATTGGAAAAAGTACTGGAAAAGATGAAAGAACCAGCAGAATTTGAAAAGGGACTAACTGTAGAAGAATATAAATCACTTGTAGATGATTATCTGGGATTATAAATACCATAGTAAGAATGATTGACAATTAAAATCTGAACCGGACTTTCTTTTTCGGTTTTTACTTATATATCTTTTAGTAATTTAATACTTAATGGCAAGAACAAGTGAATTGAAATTATTGTATTCTATACAATCAAAGATAGAAAACGCATCCTGGTTTGTAAGAAATATTCAGAAGAACAAACTGGAAGAATTAGAACAACAATCATCAGATGTCCAAGAACTGATAAGAATAAATCTGCAAATAAGTAGATACAAAATAACTGCGGAAGTTGATGAAATAATAAAATCAGATTACCTGGGAAGATCCACATACAAAAATCTTAGAAAAAGAATTGCAGGCGCATTAGATGACTCCCTGCTTAGGTCAGATTATGATAAATTAGAGATATCAAATCTGATGAAAGAGAATTACGAAGCATTATATAAACAGCTTTACAGGTTGAATACACATATCTATGATTACAAAGAGAAAAAATTGGCAGAGTTCATAAAATCACTAAATTCGCTAGACTTAAACGAGAAGCTGGAAGCATTAAGCGACAATATGCCCAGGATATCACTCATGGTACCATTAGAAGCCCTAGTCGAGGATAGGATAAAAGAACTGGCAAAATTTGTTAACTATCCCAGCCAACGGAAAATGGACAAACTTGAACTTGTGATTCAAAAAAGATGGATCCGAGATGATTTTCTAAAACGTTTGAAATTCCTGTATTTAAATGACCTGAAAAGTAG
>CAZRLL010000273.1:638-4156 GCA_964600735.1 uncultured archaeon | reverse complement strand
GATAGTACCAAGATCGAAAGACAAATGATATTTTCTATTATTTATATTTCATTCAAAGGAATTTGGCCGGGAGTAGAAAAAATGACTAGGTTGTTACTATGGGTATTACGTCGATATTGTAGGCCGATCTGTTATTTTCGTTACCTGTGTCATAGCACGAGCGTGCCAGAGCTCTTCTTTTAAAAGATCTCATATCGCAACTCTGATTACTTCATAACGATTCATGAACTTTGAAATTGCACAATTTCATCGAGTCTAGTTTGTAAAACTCACAATATATCTTTCTACATTCTATGTATATTTCAGATATTTTCAAATATTACATTACACAATTGGGAATATGATTTTATTATTTCTATATGGTCCACCAGCTGTTGGAAAATTGACAACGTTGATTGAAGTAATTAAGTCTCCTGGCAATGAAAAATGGAATTTTAAACTATTCCATAACCAAATGGTTGTAGATATTATTTCCTCAATAATGCCCTATGGAAGTCCTGAATCCTTCAAACTTGCAGGTACATATTACTATGAATTGATTTAAACTTGTGCCAAATTAGACATAAATCTAACCTTTAGTTTTTGCTGGGCAGATGATGAAAGCGATACTAAATTTGTTAAGAAAATTATTGAAACAACTGAAACAAATGGAGGAAAAGTATTTTTCGTCAGACTTCATTGTAATGAGGAAACTCTTCTGGAGAGGGTGATTAATCCCTCAAGATTAGAACATAGAAAATTAAAATCACCAGAGAAGTTAAAAAAAGTTCTTGCGTCCTGGGATTTAATGCAGGAGATGAGTTTTGTTGATTCATTAAATATTGATACTGAAACATATTCTGCAGAAGAGAGTGCAAAGATAATTTTTGATAATTTAGAACAATTTGATACGACGATTTGAAATTCAATTCATTACTTTTCGATAAGTGATTTCAACTCCCAAATATTTACCTCCAGTTGGATGGATATTAAAATGATTGATCTGCAGAGTTGATTCAGAATAGGTACATGCAATGATCCAACCCCAAGTATCTTCACCAGCAGCGTAACTACCTTCAAGTGAAAACCCATTAGCCATAGACTCGCCCTCCAAATGCATAATCTCTTCTTTCATGTGCCATTGATCCAGCCAAGATCCTTGATAATTATTTTTGGCTGAAGAATAGTTAATTAGAAGAATACCTTTATATGATTTTTCCTCAACTACATGATCATATTCAAGCAGAATACTTGTATTGTCTATTGCATAATTTATTTTAGCAGTACTCGAATTTGAACTGAATAATTCATCAGGTTTCAAATAGATTTTTTTGGTGCCTTCCCATTTTCCGATAAGTTGGGCGAAAATTGGAGCCGAAATTTCAGTCATAATATTTCTCTCCGAAAATTTAATCTCCCTTCAAGATTTCTATTAGAGCTAATTTTAAAAAATGAAGGGAGAAAGAAATTTGATTTAAGTTTTGATATCTTGAATATCCATCTATGATCCTTTATGTGATGTCACCTCGAAGCATATAATAGTCGATAACTCGAGCATCACTTGTATAAATTGATTTATTTATTTTATAATTTATTTAAGATCAAACTAGTTAAACATTATCAATATCATTTAAAAACAGTCTCAAAATATAATTTTTTACTTTTTGTTGAGATCTTTACATTGATATTTCTTCAATTTGCCCAAATTCAATTGATAAATATCCAGATTATTGATAATGGGAAAAATCAGGAGTTCGTTAAAAATAGAATAATGGATTCTCTCGGATATGATGAAACTTCTTTTGTTGAAGAAAACAAGGTGAATCAAGCATCCAAGATGACAAAGGAGAATTTGGATCTTCGATACATCAATCGAATATCCGAAAAACGTGATTTCAGGGAATATTTAGTGAATCATATGGAACTATCAGTTGATCAACTGAGCACCTTCGATCAAAATTACATAAATCTAAAATCACAAAGATCTCCCTTAATCAATACAATTCTCCTTGGGTCCATTGTAAATCATTCTCTGATTCACATTCAAGGAAATGATGATTTTCTCGATCAGGCATTATCAGAAGGCTGGACTGGAGATGGGACGTTAGAAAAACCAATAATAATTGAGAATTATACTATTGCTTATGCTGTTCCATATTCCCAAGCAATCGAAATTATGGACACAACTTTAAATTTTAAAATTAAGAATTGTTTATTAAATAAAAGTGGAATATATGTAAACAATGTAACTAATGGACGATTAGAAAATAATACAATTCTCAATGGTTATAGGTATGGAGTCAGTCTTCAATCCTCCTATAATATCTCCGTTGTAAATAACACTATCTCCAATAATAATGGAGGAATTGAGATATATGATACAAGAAATACTACCATTTCTAACAATTCCATCATTCATAATAACTATAACGGAGTTTCGCTCTCTTACGCATCTAATATTTCGATTGTTAGTAATAATATTTCTAATAACCGTGACTCAGGTGTATCTTTCACAGCTTCGATGGGGGTTTCTGATAATATTCAGATCAAGAATAATGACATTATCATGAATGGTGGAGTTTCGCATGAGTCGCAGTCTGGAGATGGTATTTATCTTGGATCTACCAAAAATGTAAACATTTTTAGTAATAACATTAAGAATAATACTCGTTACGGAATCTACTCCATATATTCGAGTGATACAACAATTAAAGGTAATATCTTCAGTAATAATATATTTGCCATTTCCAGCAACTCAGCAGGTCTTTTGAGTTTAACAATGATTGACAATATTATTAATGATAAACCCATACTATTCTGGAAACATGTTATCGGAGCTACTGTACCCCTGGGTGTTGGTCAGGTTATTTTGATTAATTGTACTGAAATAGATATTAAGAATCAAAATTTATTTGGTTTGATGGCATTCTCAAGTACTTACTTATCTATTCATCATAACACTATTGTTGACCAACCAGGAACAGCCTTATTCCTTTATGATATCACTTCTACTTCTATTACAAATAATTATATTTCTAGAAATGAAGGCGATGGTATCGGAATTTATATTTCTTCAAATATCATTATTACTAGTAATATTATTGTAGAAAATCAAATTAGTGGAATATACATCTCACAAGCATCAAATACAATGATTACTACTAATACCATCACAAATAATAACGAATCTGGAGTTTCAATCTCGGAATCACCAAAGTCTTTTATCAGTAATAATTTTATTGCCAATAATAAAAACGATGGTATATGGATTAGAGATTCACCAAATTCGACCATTGACAATAATTCATTTGCATACAGTGGAGTCTTTATTTCTGGTACATTTCATACTATGATGCAACTTGAGATAGAGAATAATCATGTGAATAATAAGCCATTACTCTTTTGGAAAAACGTGAATCGCAAATCGATACCGTTAGACACGGGACAGGTTATTTTATTAAATTGTACGGATATAGTTGTTAAGAATCTCAATCTCTCAAATAGTAACGATGGCGTCATTGCTTTATATAGTAATAACT
>CAZRLL010000273.1:0-628 GCA_964600735.1 uncultured archaeon | reverse complement strand
CAATTAATCATAATTTGATGGCAAATAATACTTTTGATGGAATTTACGCTGTTGCATCTCATGGTATATCTATTATAAATAATACCATATCTCATAATAGACAACACGGTGTCCATATAGGTTCTACTGGAGGTTTGAACAGAATCAAATGGAATAATTTTATTGGAAATGGTCAAAATGAAGGATATCAAGCTTACAATTATGACAGTTCTAGTGTGTTTTATTTCAATTATTGGGATGATTTGACCGGGGTAGATGAAAATAATGACGGTATTGTTGATTTACCATACACTATTCATGAGAATCCAGAAACAAATGATCTTTATCCATTAACGATTCCACATATTTTGCGAGCTCCAATAGTCCTACAACCTAATGGAGGTGAAATTTTATTTGGTACTATTGAAATCCTTATTTCAGACCCTCAAGATTCATTCAACCATTTATTTCATTATTCCCTATATTTCTCATCAGATAATAGGAATTCGTGGAATGAAATTGCGTTAAATATAAGTAGGACTAATATTCTTTGGGATACTACTTCAGTTATTGATGGATCATCCTATTTGATTAAAGTGGTTATTATTGATTCCAAAGGTTTTGTTTATGATGATATCTCAGATGACAC
>CAZRLL010000272.1:0-4177 GCA_964600735.1 uncultured archaeon | reverse complement strand
AGGCTGAATATGCAGCCAAGCTTTCAGCTTGGCAACATTATGAGCATTCGCTCATTAAATTTGAGTGGAGGTGATGTCTCACTAATTATTGATGGCAACAATCGATCTATCCCCAGCCCGTTCTACAGTTTTTTCCCTTCATATTTTCTAGTTATATGACATGGCATCCAATTCTGAAGAATTCCCTAGTTTTTTCAATTGATATATATTTCGAGCAGAAAAATGAAACAGAACTATTTGACAACTTTTACTATTCGATCAATTCTCATCAAATAACACGGTTGGTCTGTTTATTAGAGTAGCTTCTAGGGTTTCATCTTTTCCAGTAATTTTTGTTAAGAATGCATTTAACAACAGTGAATTCACAGTTGTTCCCGGTGAGAATTTACGTCTATTTGAGTAGTTTTTCACATTTGCTATCCTTTTGGAATAATCCATTTCGATAGTATACTCATTAATTATCACTGTTCCTATTTTTGATGTTAAGAAAAGCTCATAGGTCCCCTCGATCTCCTTTATTAGTACAAGTTCTAATGTATTCCCATTGAATGATCTGATTATCTTATCTCCCTTATCTCCCAGAGTATCTAATGAAGGGAACATATCACTTATTAAATCAAAATTTTCCTTCATTGTTTCTTCAAATATTTTCCGCATGTTCTATTATATCCTTAAATTAGTTACTTCTTATTATCTGAAGGGTTTGGATCCCATGGATGGAATATTGTTTGAAATGACAAGTATAGCAATTACAATTAGTTTTATGAGCATTGAATTTATCAATATCATATAATTTAATCTGAGCCTGATTTCTTAGCATCCTAGCGCTATTTAATGCCCATTTCAAACTCTGCTTTGATTTATGGATGATGAAATCGGAAAAGATTCTTTTTTTCCATATCTTGAAATTTATTCTCTTTAGCCAGATGATATACGAAATCTGAGTCCATTTACTTTCAAACATGCTGTTTATTGCTTCATGTAATTCGAGATCCAGTTGTGATCCATCATTTACAATAACGCTAATCTCTCTTTTTAGCTTTTCAATTTCATTATCTAAATACGAATGGAAATCCATCAATATAATATACTCTTTTCTAGTTATAAACTCTCATAGAGAGGATTAAAACTAATACTTGGTCACTATCTATATTATAAGTCCTTAAGATTCAGCTATAGAATTTTGTAATGAGGTTAAAAGTGATTTAGAATAATAATCCAGATGTATAATTGGTTGATTTCTTGAAATTATTCCTTTATTATTATAGGGGAAAGATTGAATAGCGCTTCAGGCATTAAAAGTGAAAACCTGCTTACTCCGGGCTAGTCATAAGAGAATTTTGTGATTGACTTTTTTCCAGTTTTATGATTGATTTCAAAGCTTATCAAAGCTTTATCTGCTGGCTTCAAAGGTCGATTTGCTCCAATTTTTTTCATCTTGAAAGAAAAGTCTTGTAATATATATACTAAAATAACCAATAACTAATTAGAATGATTGTTAACACACATTCAGACGACGAGAAATTAAATTTTATCAAGGAGTTCTTGACTGATAAAATAAAAGATGATCCAGTTTTCTATACATTGTCCAAATTTCCTTTGCCTGATCAGTTTAGGCGAGTGTACCAGGTGGAAAAATACTTCGACTGGGTTTTTGCCCTTTTCGAAGAAGCCATTATACTTAGAAAAATGAACACAAAACAATGTATTGACAATCTGCTGAATATGGTAGATTTTTATAGGATTAATCTATACCAGTTCTATAGGCTGGAGTATAATTGATATGTATTATGTAAGACCATGCATCTTGTTTATCAAATCAAGAAAGAATTTGGCAAAAAACGAAAAATATTAAGTTCTGAAATTTTTCAGAAACAGTACAGCAAAAAGTTGTACATCTATTCGAGGATAGAAATCGATAGTCGTACGACTTTATAATTACAATCACTAGAAATTTATCTTGATTTTTGTCATCGATTGGATTAAAGGCTGTGTCTTACCAATTCCCCAATTCCTGTCTGCCTCAATTAGTTGAAATTAAGATGTGATTAAATGTGCAATTTTAATTGTTCAGACGTTGATTGCAAAATAGTCAATTATTTTATTAAATGCGGATCATGAGATTAGTATGGGTTCAAATAGAATTGTTGCTTACATGTTTGTTGTCTTTTTCTTTTTATTGATACTTTCAATTGTTCCCTTCTTAAGGTACATACTTCCTTATCTGGTATTAATAGGTCAAATTATCGTATTGTTATCTTTAATTGTTGTCTTTTTCTATTCTATTCGTAATAATAATCAGACGAGATATGAAATTAGGCAAAGTTAATTTGTGGCATCTTCTCTTCTGATTATTTTCTCATCAAAAAATATTCTCTCCTCGAAAGGATCCCATTCGATGTCGATATTGTTTTGGACTAACCATTTTCGTAATTTATGAGGAATTATAATATCATTATCGAAATGAAACTCTTTTCGATTTTCTAATCTCATACTACTATCGGGCATTTTTTCGATTTTGTTACTCGAAAGTATTGGCACAATGTTTTTATTTATTTATTCAAAACTAATTCTTAATGAGTGTTGATAAAATATTATCAGAGTCCTCTGTGGGCTTATATCTACAGGATAAACATCCCATCCGAGAAGGAGTAAAACTTGCTCAACTCGCAGAAAAATGTGGTTTTGAACAATTATGGCAGGCCGAGAGTAGATTGGCACGGGAATCGACTATACCTCTAGCAGCCATTGCCCAGGTTACTGAAAAAATTCAATTAGGAACTGGTGTAGCATCAATGTGGACGAGAAATATAGGTTTAATGGGAGCCACATTTTCCACATTAAACGAACTGGCACCAGGTAGAATCAAAGCAGGATTGGGTGCCTGGTGGGAACCTCTTGCCTCTAAAGTTGGAGTAAACAGGATTAAACCACTCAAAGCGATGAGGGAGATCGTAGTTAATCTGAAAAAATTATTCAATATGGAAAATGTGACTTTCAAGGGTGAATTTGTCAATATTGAAGGGATTGAACTGGATATTATTCATGGTGAGAGAACAGCATTACCTATCCCCATTTATGTCGGTGCTACGGGTGATAAAATGTTAAAATTAGCAGGAAAAATTGCAGATGGAGTCTTATTAAATTATCTAGTATCTCCTCTTTACAACAAAAAGGCAATGAAATTAATAGAAGAGGGTGCAAAAACCCGTGAATTATCTCTCAAAGATATTGACCGACCTCAACTGGTTGTCGTAAGTCTAGATGAAGATGCTGATAAAGCAATAACCATGGCAAAAGAACTGGTTACTCAATATTTAGGGCAACAACCACATATTGGTAAGGCGAGTGGAGTATCCCCCGATTTACTGGATGAGGTTGGTAAAATTCTCACATGGCCGGCAACTCCAGAGCAGATAAAACAAGCGATGGAAATAGTTCCAGATGAAGTTGTACAATTAGTTGCAGCTGCAGGTACTGAAGAGGATTGTAAATCCAAAGTTATTGAATATATCAAAGATGGGTGCACATGCCCCATAATGTATCCTCTGGCAGATGATCCCGAAAAGATGATTCGTGCATTTGCGAAAAATTAATTTGGTTAATATTATAATAGTGATTGAAATGATAAATTTAACAATTAATGAAAAACAGCTTGAGAATGCAATTCAACAAAGTAAAGAACAGAATATAATCCTACCCACTTTTGAGGAAATGAAAAATCCTCAACTTATACCGCTTAAAATCCGTGAAAAATTGGGAAATGTGGGTTTATGGGATTTTAATCCCTTAAATCTCTTTCGAATATCCTGGAAAAATCAACCGGTGGAGAATGGTGGGGATTTCAATAAACTACCCAATTATATTGAATTGCCTCAAGAATTAACTGGAGTTAAAGCTAGAATTATCTGTTTAGTGGGTAAATGGTTTCCAACCGGTACACATAAGGTTGGAGCAGCTTTTGGTTGCCTAGCCCCAAGATTAGTGACAGGTCAATTTGACCCCTCTATACATCAAGCGGCTTGGCCATCAACTGGTAATTATTGCAGGGGAGGAGCGTTTGATTCCAAACTACTAGGAGTTCATTCTATCGCAATATTACCGGAAGGAATGAGTAAAGAGAGATTTGATTGGTTGGAAACAGTTGCTACAGAAATTATTGCAACACCGGGTTCAG
>CAZRLL010000271.1:0-4200 GCA_964600735.1 uncultured archaeon | reverse complement strand
AAGAGTAAGGAAAAATGATAATTGGTACAATGTTTTCCAGGAAAATTTTTTTTTGCCACTAGTTTTCGACTCTGGTTTGTCCAAAAGAGGAATAAACACATCCAAAATATCTTCACTGGTTTCGTCTCGATGAAGTTTTTTCCACTGTTTATTTGTTTTGACCAATTTTTCTTTGGCAGTCAAATATTTTGGGATCTCCTCCTCCTTTACTATAAATCTTGTATCCATTAATCCATAACCCCATGCAATCGCAATTATCACGATTATCGCTGCCATATAATAAGTCGATCTAAAATTCCAATTTTGAGCGACATTACCTGCTAAAACGGCACCAACCGATGTACCAAAATATACTGATAACTCCATAAGCGATATTCCCTTTGCCCGGTGTTTGGGTGTGGCCAAATCGGTTAATGTTATAGCAGAGGATGCAAATAACAATCCAATTCCAAAACCTACAATTGAATTACCCAAAAAGAAAATATATAGCGAATCGGTGTAAACAAGGATTAAACTACCCACACCCAGAATATATAAACCCATTCTCGAGGTCTTCTCTCGACCTCTGGTATCAGATAATCGTCCACCAAATAAATTTCCAATAGCTTTCGAACTCCCAAAAACAGCTAGAGATATGGCTGCTCCAACAATAATAAATTTGTTAAATGTACCTCCTAATTCTCTAGTATATACGCTTAATACAGTTCTTTGAACTCCCAGTGCAAATGATGCAAATAAAAGTGAGCATACTACTGATGTTGACAGTACTTTATTTTGTTTAAGCAAATAATAAAATTCTGAAGTCATGCATTCAAAACTCTGTGTTCAGCAATAAGCTGTTAATTTGAGATTTATAGATACAATTTACATACTTCTTGCTTCATCTTTTAATTCTTGATAGAGTGCTGTAGATATTTCATTAAAACATCCCTCAATATTTACACCGGTTAGTGCTGAGGTAGAAAAGTAAGATAGATAGGAATTTTCAAGTCCATGGTCGGATCTTAATTTAGCTATGTACTCATTTAACTGTGCTTCGTCAATCTTATGGCTATCTAAATCATTCTTATTTCCCAAAAGAGCTATAGGCATCTCTTTTGTTTCCTGACCTCGCCACAATTGTTCAAACCAAGTATCCAAATTATCAAATGTTTCAGGACGAGTCAAATCAAACACCATCATAGCAGCAGCAGCTCCTTTAAAGAACCTTTGTCTTAAATTTTCAAATCCCGGTTGCCCTGCTAGGTCCCAGATTTGTAGTTCCAACACAATGTCTTCTTTCACGTTAACACGATTTACAGCAAAATCGGCACCAAGAGTACTTAGATGATCTTGAATAAATGTTTCACCCATGAAGCTACGACGGATACTGGTTTTACCCACGCCCCAATCTCCGCATAATACAAGCTTTGCTACAATTCTTTGTATACCCTTTTCGGAACTCAAATAAAACTCCTGAACATTTTGTCCGTCCATATTATTACTATTCTACTGAATAATAACTTTATAGTACATCCTGTATCCCATTTACTATATTAATAACTTTATTAATGTCAATGGATATTATTTCACAATTTCGTGAAAAGGGGAAAATAAACCACTAATCTTTATTCTTCTTGTGAAGGGATTTTTTCAAAAACTTCGTAATGAAATTCTCAAGGTGAATTTAGGAAAGCGATTAGTTTTAAGATCAGAAGTAGATCACACAGCCGTACATGTTGAAATTCTCATAGGAGCTGGAGTATTCATCACCGAAGATATTTTTTCAAGGAAATCACAAAAACAGATGTGGTGGAATGGTATTCATTGATCATGATCGAAAAAAGTGAACTTTTTTCTTTGTGAGAAGTTTAGACACAAAGGACTCTTATTCTTACTGGTGGGATCATTCCACCACTACTCCCTAGTTTTACAACCTCGGGAGCTACTTTTTTGAGAATATTTAATGCTGCGTTTACATCTGCGTTAATATTAAAAGTGAAATATCAATAGTTCACTATTTTCGACCATAATAAAGGTGTAATAACCACTATACGCGTAAAGAGGTTGAAAAATAATTTGCATATTATGGGAAAAGCAGGATCCACTTGATCGGTTGTAGATCTGTAAATGAGGACAGCGTGAAAAAAAGATTAAAACTAGCCAGAAATTGTGAAGCAATAAAACGTGTTAAATGATGTTTCAGATAGAATAAATACGATATTATCTATGGGGGAAAATAATTATACCGGGTTTTCAAGCGACTTTTTTATCATTGTACAATGGTTAATATCCATTTGTCCTTAGAAAAGACTTGTTTGCTTCAGCTTGGCTAGCAGATGTCAGTATTGGTCCAACTCAATGTGATGATGTGATTGTCGTCATCAAATCTTACCCAACACACTGCGGAAACAGTGATTTAATTGTTGAATTAGATCTTGAGGAAATTAAAAAAAAGTCGTTGCAGGAGTATCGAAGAATGACGAATAGCCAAGAAGAGCTGTATCATTTGTTTTTAAATTGTCAAAAAACATCGAAAATAAATGTAGCAACATGTATTGCCTAACTAAAGTTGATATTCTATTTCGATATCTGAAAAGAGCTGTCCGAAAAGAAGATGTTGTACCTGAAGCGCTTAAATTCACAAAAAGAGTTTAAAAAGAAACAAGAATCTTGACAAACTACGTATCGACTAGACCTGTTACCTACGAAATGATTATTCGATAAAAGTTAAATATGGAATGATAGGTCATTAAACTATAATTTCTAAATTTGCTCTTCCCTGATTAGATAATTATCACATTTTCAGATAAATGAATTAGCCTAGTAATGTAATTTTATAACCACATATTGGTTGTATAAATACAGGTTGACTAATTACGATAAGATTCAAGTAGTAGAAAATTTCAAAATATCTTCTACAGGAAAAACCATTATTCAAGCTTTTACAGGTAGTGGGTTAGTTGCATCTATTGTAGCCCATCATCTCATCGAAAAATTCAACCTTACTGAAAAAGGCTATGTGTCCTCAAATCTTATCCCTTCAGTAGGAATTGTAAGGGATGGTGTGATCCAAAGACCCATTCGAATTTTTGAAAATGAATCCTATTTACTCGTAATATCTGAAATTGGAATACCTCAGGACAACCTTACAGATTTTATCGAGAATTTATTCAATTGGTATGTGGACATCGATCCTGCATCAGTAGTGATTGTTGGAGCTTTACCAACTGGAAGAAAAGCAGATGCTACAGAGTTGAAATGTAACATTGTTGCGTCTGATCCAGCAACTCAGAATTATATTTCTGAAAAAGGTTTATGGACAATGCCCCAGGGAGCAGTATACGGTTCAGTAGCCTTATCGCTGATGGAGGCAAGCAAGTGTGGTTTGTCATCCTTTGCAATTTTATCACATTGTATTGCCACTATTCCTGATTATCTAGCTTCTAAAAAAGTAATCGAAATCCTGTCGTTGATATTAGATGAGGATATTCCAATTGATCCATTGGATACAAATGCCAATGATCTCCGAGAGCATCTAATTAATAGAGAGAAAAATAAAAAAGGTGATAAGAAGTCAAGAAGAAATTTTAATGATTTTGAGATGTATAATGATTATATTGACTTGGATGATGACGAGGAAGATGATGACGATGAAGATGATGACGAGGACGATCTAGATGCGTATATTTAGATAGTTTTACTTTTAGTTCAATTGGAACGATTATTACATTTAGCAGATATATGAAGTTTATCTATTTTTTATTTTTCAATGCTTTGATGTATACTCATTACAGCGCTTAATTATGGGATATTGCGACTTTTTAATCACAAGACATAGGAAACTTTTTCCTTTAATTTTACAGCTCATACAGAGCGAGTCAGTAGGCACAGATACTGGTCCATGCACGTCATATGTTTTTTGTAGCTCGATAACACTCATTATTAAATTTTCATCCCTTGAATTTTTCTTAGATTCAATGGGTGGGTCGATCAAACGATCGGGTATAGTTGTTATAACAAATATTTCAATTTGTTTGTTACAGTACCACCTAGGGGTATTGCTAATCCATTATTCGAAACACTATATATAAGTCTTGGTGAGGAGTTCTGAAAATTTATAGTTCTATCAATATATAACACAAACTAAGTAATTAAATTAATCGTGTGTATTTCACCCCTACTTCGTTTCATCTTTCTAGATTGCTGAATATAGCGTTT
>CAZRLL010000270.1:1011-4211 GCA_964600735.1 uncultured archaeon | reverse complement strand
ATTTTGGAGTGTATTGTATTCGGTAGGCCTTACATCGGAAAAGCTGGAACCCAGTAGATTTGAGGAGCTCATTAATTACGGAATCGGTTTGACTGACGTGATTAAAGGACAATCCGGAATGGATCATGAGATTGATTTTTCTGAGGCTTCAGGTTTAGACCTTAGTTCCAAAATTAGGCTCTTCACACCAAAAGTGTTGTGTTTTAACGGCAAGAAATCAGCGAAGGAATACTTTGGAATCCAAAATGTTAATTTTGGCATTCACCCTGAGAAAATCAGTAATACAATTTGTTTCGTAGCCCCTTCAACAAGTAGTAGTGCAAATGGCACTTGGGATATAAGATTATGGGAACAACTAGCTCAATTGGCGCGTAAGTAAGACATTTAATTGGGTAGCTGGGAATTCCTCTCTCCTAATATCAC
This sequence comes from uncultured archaeon, assembly GCA_964600735.1. GTDB lineage: Archaea > Asgardarchaeota > Heimdallarchaeia > Heimdallarchaeales > Kariarchaeaceae > LC-2. The sequence goes on along the minus strand of CAZRLL010000270.1, from coordinate 3,788 downwards.
ACAGTATGAGTGTCCGTCGTATTAAAAGTTTTACGACCAACCAACAGTAGAAAATATGTCCTGGAATCCAACAGCAATTGGGTTAGCTCTAGATATCGTGGGGTTTGTGCTTGTATTTGCATTTGGTGGCTTTGAATTTGGTCGTGCTGCGATATTGCAAGAAAGTGATAAGTCTAAAAAGATGAAACCATTTAAGATCATTGGAGCCATCATGGTTATTGGTGGGTTTGGATTTCAGTTGTATGGAGCGTTAATCTAAGCTGATTCGGTTTGTATAAATATATCAGAATCATGGAGAAGTCGAAAGATGTTAAAAAGGATTAAACTCATTCAACACCGATTTTCACAGATATTATCATCGTCATAATTTACCCAATTTTTTGGCCCTATTTTATTGAGTCCAAATTATTTCTAGAGATTTATTATCGAGCCATGGAACCGATATTGGTTTTCCCAATTTTTCCACCTCTTTTAGAACAGGAGTATGGGCCCGTTTTCTGATTTTTATCGAGAAGGAGTTGCCGTCGTAAACTACTCTTCCAGGCATGTCGATAAATTTTCTGAATAATGTCGGAGCAAGATTTTTTTCAAAACGTCTTAAGTCCTGAGCGAAAACATGATAAAGTGTATCAGCGATTACTGTCCACAAAATGTCAAAATGTATCCGTATCATAATTGGTGAAGAAAGAGCGTTCAGGTTGAAAAACGCAACCATTTCACCCAATTTGTTCTCCACGCGCCAGCGTCTGGCATATACCTCCAAAACTTCCGCTAACGACAAATTCTTGTTGTTTGTCAAAATAAAGGTAGGTGTGTTTCGTCCATGATCCTTCACTACTATTTGACGAAAGGAACGGCTGCACCCTTCCAGTTTCACTTTCTCTTCATACACGGAAACGTTTTTATATTTTCGCTTCGGTACCGACAAATGGACTTTCTTCCACTTTGCCTTTGGGATGGCCAATATTCTTTGTACCAGACTAGCACTTCTTTTACGCAGGGTTATGAATTTGATCTTGTCGCGGGCAAGATCGTCAAGCACCTTATAGGCAGTAAACTTGCAATCGAAAACCAGCGTTTCGTCAACTCTCCCGTTAATGCTCTTCCAGTAATCGACAAATTTCTTTACCTCAAGCGCCTCTTCACTGCGCAAGATGTCAGCTCTGGTATAAATGATCGCGTTGCTCGAACTGTCCTGGGCAAAAACGGTGTTGGCTCCTTTCATGGTTTTCCCGCGGGCTCCACACCAGATCTTTTCCATCTCGGACTCATCGCCATAATGGGGAATCGAGTGAAAATCAAGATTAATATAGTCGCTCCCATAAAAATCTCCGTACTTCGCCTTGAAAGAGGAAATAATCTTATTTTGTAGATCCATAATCTGGGTTTCGGAACAACCACAAGAGTATGTGCTCATATAAGTTGGTTTTGGCAAAGAATTCAATCCGGCGAAGACACCAAAACCAAGTTCCTGATCATAAGTACCAATATGACTGAGCCTTTTATTGCCAATAAGCTTCAAGAGCAACATGGAAAGGCAGGCTTGGATAGAACCGATACTGCTCGATTGCGGTAGTTTACACTCCTTAACGATATCAAGAATTCCTGATTCCAGAATATAAGGAATAAAGAAGAAAACTCCAGCCGTCGGAGTGTCAATATTGAATGGTTCCAGTTCGGAAAAATCCAGATGCTCTGCTCGATCCGAAATTATTGTGTCTTTGACTGTCCTGCCCAGCTCCTTGTTTGTTCTGCGTCTTAGTTTTCGAAATCCGGCATCCTTCAGGATCCGCTCCACAGTTCTGGTAGACACCTTGATTTCCGTTTCCGACAATCGCCGATGAATATCGGGAGTCGAAAGACCCCGTCGTCTCAGGGTGATAATCTCGTCTTGCACCTCCAAAGGAGTCCGTTTTCCTTGCGGCCCCCGGTGAACGGTTGGGAAAAGCTCAACCTTACCGGTTTTGGCGTCTCTAATTAAAGAATAGATAGTACTGGCCTTGTATCCAAATCGAGTTGCTACCGTGTCAATAGATCGTTTTTCCACAATAACAGCTCTTACCGCCTCATATTGTTTTTGCCTTTGCGAAATTGGATTCTGGAAATAGTCGGCCACATCCAACTTTTCCATCTTTTGGGTATTTTTATGACGATTAAACATCTGTGATTACCTTAGTTAAATATGATTATTCTCGACAAAAACCAGTATATTTCGGATTTTTCCGATACTTTTAACTAATTTTTATCCAAAAGTAACACAGGTATAATCGCAATGCAAATGTTTAATTCGTCAAAATGACACCCTAATCATTGTCAACGTATTATAAAGGTTATATAAACTTAGGTGTGTTTGTTCATGTTGCAATAGAAAAGTTGGTGACGGATAGACTCAGGTTTTTCGCCTCATTAGCCAGTTAAAATAAATCATTACCCAATATGAATATTGTTATTCGTTATTAACAGTGGCCCGATGAATATAATAAAATTTGGTTTAATTTTTGACGGTTAAAATAACTGTGAAAATCGGTGTTAAAGAACTTGAAACCACCCAGCTGGCACCCCCGTTTTCCTTCACCAAAGGCATACCTACCTTGAAAATTCAGGGAGAGATTAAGTTATCGCCAAAATCAGCTGATGACAAAACTCCTGACACCGGCTTAGAAACGATGCTTTTTGATCTGTTAAATGATCCGCAGCAGAATACCCCTATTCAGGATTATACCATCGAAAAAAGAATGATTAATCATATTAAGAAATTAATGAAGCAAAATGATTCC
>CAZRLL010000270.1:431-1001 GCA_964600735.1 uncultured archaeon | reverse complement strand
GGTTTATTCATCGAAATGTTATTACGGGGCAAAAACCTGAAAGACAAAATTCCGAAAATGTAACAAGTTTCATTCTTGGAGATGCAAACACTGCTCTTTATAAACAACTTGCGGGATTAAATGATAAACTGCGCCTAGACAGAGCAAACCTAAATACACTCGCTCAGCAATTAGAAACACATGAGATTCAGAATGCGCAAGACTATGTTAACACCTCTCTTCCGCAAAAGACAAAAGTAGAACTTGAAGCAGATGCAGCTACATTTAAACAACAGGAACAACAAATATCAACAATTGTTAAAAATGCAGATTCGATAAAAAGACGTAGATCGCTATCCGCAGTTGGTCAACAAGTAAATTTCGAGTCCATTGTGCAAGTCATCAACCAAACTCTCCTATCGGGACTTCAACATATTCAGAAAGCATCTTTTTCAAAACTTGAAGAGCATATCGAATCAAAGGTAAACAATGCGCAAGGATTTCAGGGTTGGGCTAACCAAGGTATTGGCTTTGTAAAAAGCGATTCTTGCCCTTTTTGTGGACAAAATCTTCTAGAAAACTCAAAAAACC
>CAZRLL010000270.1:0-421 GCA_964600735.1 uncultured archaeon | reverse complement strand
TTCGGCAACCATTTGCTATCCCAAATTCCAAAGAGCATTTGAAGCAACAACATACCTTGAATATAGCAGTTTTTGAGCTATATAACGAGCCAGTAATCGTCAATGAACGTGAACTGCCGAGATTAAAGCTGGCACTGGAGAAAAAGTTTAATGAAATTAGTAGCTCATTGCTTGATTTAGAAAAGCATGTTGAAGTAGCTACACAGTTTTGGATGCCATTGCTTGAGCAAAAGTATCAAGTTCCGTATGAGGTCGCTCAGCAAATCGACTTCTCGGCATTATTAAATTCTTTGCGCACTTACAATGAATCAGTTTTCAACTACTTTCAGGTTACGGAGCAGATTAATGTATTATTTAACCAATTTAAAAGTTCCCTGGATTCGCCCGATCAAGAAGCAAAAATTTCTCAATTATCTAATCA